>JABMNY010000019.1 GCA_013204385.1 Candidatus Uhrbacteria bacterium | reverse complement strand
GGATTGAGCGAGTAGTCATTTTCTTTTATTTCTTCAAGTGTTGCTACCTTACATCTGCCTTTTATATCTTCGTATTGCTCTTCTCCTTCTTCCTCTCTATATCTGCGCACAATAGATGAAATCTCTTGAATTTGCTCATCTGTCCAATCGCTATGTGCACGATCAATTGGTGTAAAAATATCTTGAGCATTGATAAAGAGAACTTTATTTTGTCTATCTGTTCCGTGTTTTCTCTTATCAAAAAACCAAAGCGTACAAGAAAGTGTTGCGTTCATGAACATGTTTGTACCAACCGAAACAATTACATCCACCATTCCGGCATCAACCATTTGTTTGCGGATTTCCTTTTCTTTGTTACCGGCATCACTGGCGGAATTTGCCATGACAAATCCGGCACGACCTTTGTCGCTTAGGGCACTGGCAAACATTTGCATCCACAGGTAGTTAGCATTTGATATTTCACCCTTTCCAGTCACAGGTAGACCAAGATAATAACGCGGATCGCCTTTGATTTTTTCTGCATCAATAACAATTTGTTTATTCTTGTCTTTCCCCTTCACGTTAAATGGCGGGTTAGCGAGTACGAAATCAAATCTTCCTACACTATTATGATCGTCAGTATAAAAAGAATTGACCTCGGAAATTTTTCCAGATAATCCGTGAATTGCGAGGTTCATTTTTGCTGTGCGGATGTTGCTACTGCCTTTTTCTTGGCCATAAATAGCAATTTCATTCATTATTTTTGCAGTTTTGGTGTGCGCTTTGACAAAATTTGCAGACTGTACAAACATTCCACCGCTTCCACATGCTGGATCAAGGATTTTTCCATGATAAGGTTCAATAATTTCCACGAGAAGCTTAACGATTGACTGAGGTGTGAAAAACTCTCCTCCTTTTGCCCCCTCCGATCGAGCAAACTCACCCAAAAAGTATTCATAAATTTCTCCAAATGCATCACCTTCTATATCATCAGGGATTTGATTGAAGTTTTTGAGAAGTGTTATAAGTATTTTGCTGTTTTCACCTGGGGTTTTATGAAGTGAAGTATAATCTTGTGGTAATACACCTGCGAGGTCAGTGTTTTTTTCTTCGATTTCTTTCATTGCATCATTTATTGCCTTACCTATGTTTGCACTTTCAGGAAGGTTCATTAGATATGTATAGGATGCAATTTCAGGCAAAAACAAAATACCTTTTGACTTATAGTGATCAGATGTAAGTGGAGCTTGTCGTCCCTGTGTCTCGTTTCGTTTAGCTTCAAGTTCCTCTTTTGTTTGCTTAAATCGTACATCAGCAAATTTCAAAAATATTAGGCCAAGTATTGGTTCAGAGATTTCATTGAGTTTCATGCTTCCATTAGCTCGTAACTGTTCTGCTGCAGCCCAGAGTCTTTCATGTAGTTGCTTTCGATTATTTGTTGTCATATCTGTTTTCTGTTAATTGGTTGTATTGTATTCGTTTTCCCATTATAAATAAATCGTTTTCGTAGCGGAGCGGAGAAAACACCTTTAATTTTATACAAACTTTGTTCGGATAAGCTATGCAAAGATGTGGTTTATCTGATAAGGGAACCCATCACTCAGGTAGGTTGGGGGCAAAATTGGGAATAGTTATGGAGAATTAAAAATCTCCCTTCGAAACTGAACCTAATCCGTTTTACACATTGGAAGATTTTATAGATTTGAACATTGCACTAAACTCTTTCTTTTTCGCAAGGATTGGATTCATACTGAATCTTTCTTCCCCCTGAAGATGGCTTCTCATTTCTCTGACAAAATGGAGGATGGTTTGGTAGTTGTGGTCTGCTAACGTTTCGCGTTCTGTAATATCACCTACATCAACAAATTCAATTTCCGCTAAATCTCCCAGAAGCACTTTACCTCTTTTACTTTCTTTATCTACGACTAAAAAAAAGACATCGGCAAAGTTAAATTTACAACCTGTTGCGATGCTTTGCTCAAAGATAATGGCGAGACTCTCAGAAATCTCATGAATATTTGCAATCTCTACCATGTGTTCAGTCTCTGAGTATTTACCTTTTCGCTCTTTACCTGTTAACCAATCAGGCAAGCTCACCACTTCATTTTTCCCTTGTTCAGTCAGATCAGTCATGAAGATGTTATTTTTTCCATTTTCGGTTCTCATGGTCACAATTGTGGGTAGCGCGCGTTCACGTAGTCCTTTATGAACTTTTAAGATGTGAGCTATCACTGCTTGTTTGGAGGCTTCATCCATGTCTGGATTATCGAATGTTTTTCAGCCATTTGGACTGTACGACTGTTGTCATCAGCACCAAATACCTCAACATCAACTCGATGCACGGTTCCTTCCGTAAGTCCGGTTCCGAGATGTTCTTTGTTGCTTCTCCTAATCTGTGCCTGGGTGGGCCGTTCGCTTGAAGAGTCGGCTCCAGGATTTTTAACTAATTCAGACATATTGATGTTAAAAAGATTGGTGTTAGAAAGAGATTGGACTTAAAAGTCGTCCGCTTACTCCCATTCATCTTGGTCAATGATGAATTCATTTCCGTCAGGATCTTGAATAACTGCGTTCCAGCCACCCCATGACTGGCGAACCGGTTCATGAATAATTTTGACTCTTTTACTTTTTGCCTCGTCAATGAATGTCTTGATATCATCAACTCCAATGATAGCTGAAACCCTAACGCCTGTTGGAATATCTTGAAAGCCTACAGGACGTTCTGGGCTATGTTTTTCAATTAAGAAATAGTTATTGCCGAGCTTCATTTCACAGAAATAAGGGGGTTTCAGCTCAACAAGTTCCATACCAAAAATATCAGCAAACCATTCACTTGCTTTTTCAACATTACTGACACCGATGATGTTTGCTGCTAAATAGGTTTTCATAATAGTACGTTGAGGTTAAAAGTTTATTAAAGGAAATTCTATATTTCCGTCCATGTTTATTACTTCAATCTACCGCTTCCCTTCTAACTTTGTGTTGGCGTTCCTTGATGGAAGCGGAGTTTCCAGGTTCCTTCTGTGTGCACCCAGATGGAACTGCGGTTACCGACTTCTGGTTCGGGATAATTCACTTCGCTGATGTAGGTAATGAGAACAACCTCAGGGGCGACCTGCGCAATCCTGAAGTTTTTTAATGGGAACACAGCAGGGATTTCCTGCATGGGCGCGGAGAGGGTTTCTTCCCGAGCATACACCCGACCTGATCGTCCAAATTCAAAGAAGTCAGGATGAAGTGTTGCTCTCATATATTCCTGATCAAATCTCGTCTCAGGCTTCCACATGGATTCCTCAAGTTTCTCTAAGAGGAGCAAGTCGTCGTTTGATAGGTTCATACACAAGAACTTTATCACATTCTCCTTCATTAAACCTTTTAATCAATCATCTTGAATGGTGTATTTTTGTTTGGAATTGTCTGATGAATGTCTTTCTTCAATCATTGACAAAATTCCTTCTATTTGATATCTTTTTGCGTCCCTTGCATTCTGCTTGGGCGAAATCACACTGAGGTGCTTTGATGAGTGACGAGACCAAAACCCCCTCCTCCCCCAAGATCGGATGGAGGGCTGTCGTGACCTTCCTGTCATGCACGGCGTGGCTGATCTTCAGCAAGATCTACGACGCCGTCCGCGGCCCCCTGGAAGGAAGCGTCGCCGTAGGCCAGCTCAGCGACGACCCCGCCACCTACGCGGCCGCTCGCGAGATCTCCACGGGGAACCTCATCCCCAACATCGCCATCTGGAGCCTCATCGTGCTCCTGGCCATCGTCTGGGGCACCTACCTGGTCAAGAAGTTCCGGGAGCTCCCTCCAGCCTCCGTCAGTACCCTGCTGGTCCTGCTCTCCGTCCTGACGATGAGCGCCTGTGGCCCCGCAAAGGTCGAAGTCCTCGAGGAGATCGACACCAACGAGACCGCCTTCCTGGTCCCGCTCGAGGGCAACACGGACGCCCAAGGAAAATTCATGAGCGAGGACTACCTCAACCAGAACAAGGTCGGTGCCAAGCGTGTCAGCCTGCCCCAGCGACAGGTCTCGACCGGTCGCATGTGGTGGGCATACAAGTACGTTCCCACCATGCGCGTCGTGAAGGTGGATCGCACCCCCGTCACACGTGAGTGGACCGAAGAATCCACCACAGGCACGTCGACCAAGGATGATGCACTGGCTGTGGAGTCGAAGGACTCAATCGGATTCTCGATCGGTGCAACCATCACAGCAATGATCGAGGAGGACAATGCGGCCAAGTTCCTCTACTACTACGCCGGCAAGCCACTTCCCGAAGTGGTCGACGAGAACGTCCGTTCCTTCGTCAAGACCTGCGTCGGGCAGAAATTCGGCGACCTCCCACTCGAAGCCAAGCTGGGCGATGAGGGTCAGGTCCTGGAGGCCGGCTGCAAGGACTCCAAGGTCAAGATCTTCGCCGAGTGTGCGGAGACCGCCTCCAAGGCATTCAGTGAGCGCGGCATCTCAATCGTCAACCTGGGCTACGCCGACGGCCTGAGCTACGACAACCCCCAGATCCAGCAGTCGATCGACAACGCCTACGTGGCTGAGATGGCCATCAAGCAGCGCGAGAACGAGAAGATCTCGCAGGAGCAGGAGAACGAACGCTTGCTCGGCATCGCACAGAACGAGCGCGCGATGGCAGAGGAGTTCGCCCGGGCCAAGGAAGCCTGGAGCTCCAAGATCCGGCTCGAGATCGAGAACAAGAACGCCGAGGCGCGACTCGTCGCGGCGAACAAGTGGAACGGGCAGACCCCAACCTCCATCCTGCCCCAGGGCACCCAGATGCTCTTCGGTCTCGACCAGCCCGCCAACTGAGGCAACGCGCCTCCCACCCCTGCTGTAAACGCACGCCGTTTACAGCTTTTTTAATTCAAAAACTTATCATTACGAATATTGGTATATTAGCTATACTGTACTCACGATGAAACGAGTCTTTTCACAAACATAATTTCATGAAATACCTCACCCTTCTTTTCCTTTCCTTATTTCTTTTTCTTGGTGCAGGTTGCTCAAACTTGTCTGATGCGAGTTTTCCACCGAAACCTCCTGTTCCAGGAATTCAAAGCTCCCCACTTATAAACCGACTAACACCGTAAGATACTTTTCTTTCTCCAAACCTTCAATTTTGATACAATACTCTCACTATGAAACACGTCTTTTTTGTATTGATTTCTTTGATTCTTGTTTTGGAGCCTTTGGCGGGTGCTATTGCTTCGGAGGATTTTTATACAAATCCGGCGTATCTTGTTTCTGACGCAGAAATGTTGGATATTTACAGCATGTCGCTTTTGGATGTAGAGCGCTTTTTGATTCGTGGTGGCCTTTCAAGCTACCGTGGACCTGATGTGAATGGTGTTGAGCGTAGTGCTGCCGAGATTATCTTTAATGCTGCACAAGAGTTTGAGTTGAGTCCTCGCTTTCTCTTAGTCCTTCTTCAACGCGAACAGAGTCTAGTGGAGGATGACTCCCCTTCTGAGAGACAACTTGCTTGGGCAATGGGATATGCGGTGTGTGATGATTGTTCCAAGGACGATCCTCGTATTCAAAAGTTTAAGGGATTTGGAAATCAGATTTACTATGCGGCAAAGCGGATTCGAACATCCTACTTAGATGATCTTGAATCACGTGGTTTCACGGAAACAGGAATGGGACCTGGAATCCAGGTAACGATTGATGGGACATATGTGACTCCCGTGAATAACGCAACCGCCGCACTTTACACCTACACTCCTCACTTACACGGGAATGAAAACTTTGCGCGTATCTGGGATCGATGGTTTACGTATGAGTATGTGAGCGGAAGTCTTTTGCAAAACAAAGAGGACGGTGGTATTTGGCTTATTCAGCACGGTGAGCGTCGCCCAATCACCTCTCGCACAGCGTTTTACTCCAGATTCAATCCAAACATCGTGGTTCAGGTGAGTATCTCAACGCTTGAGAACTATCCAATCGGAGCCCCTATTAGTTTTCCAAACTATTCCCTCTTACGAGCTCCAACGGGCACCATTTATTTGATCGTGGATGATACACGACGTGGGTTTACATCTACGGAAGCATTCCGTTCTCTCGGGTTTTCAACAGATGAAGTTGTTGATGTAACTTGGGAGGACCTCGAGACTTACGCAGAAGGTGAACCTCTAACCATTGCTTCAACCTACATGCAAGGGGCTCTCTTACAAGACAACACAACGGGTGGAATCTTCTATGTAAAGGACTCTGAAAAGCACCCTATTTATTCTCGTGAAATTCTCACGAATCGATTTGCAGATACAGCTGTCACCCCCGTGGCCCCTGAAGATCTTGCCGCCTTTGAGCGAACGACCCCCGTCTTATTTCAAGATGGAACATTGATCGCCGTTCCAGGCTCCCCTGATGTGTTTGTTGTCTCCGAGGGAATGCGACGTCACATCGAAGATGAACTCACGTTCTATACCTATGGGTGGGATTGGAATCAGGTTGTTTGGACTTCAGAACGAGCAGTCCTTGAACATCCTCTCGGCGAACCTCTATCCGTAAACACCGCCTTTGATACAGGAGATATCGAAGTAGCAAGCTTCTAATATGATTTGTTTTGCAGGAATTACCCCTCATACCCCCCTTTTGATTCCAGGAGTGGGAAAAGAAAATGTAAAGAAGCTAGAAACAACTGTTTCTGCCTTGAAGCATCTTGAGGAAGAACTATACGCTTCTAAACCTGACACCATTGTTGTTGTTTCTGGTCATGCCATTCAACATAAAGAAGCGTTCTCTATCAATTTGCATGATCATTATGCAATTGAGTTTAAAGACTTTGGAGATCTTGCAACCTCTCGTTCGCTTCAAGCAGATCTTGAACTTGTAACTGATGTGCAACGACACATGCAAACTCACTCTGTTCCGCTTACACTTGATTCAAATACTTCTTTAGATTACGGAACTGGAGTTCCGCTCTTTTTTCTTACACAACACCTCCCTCATATTCGCATTCTCCCTATTTCCTATTCTGGACTTTCTCCAAAAGAACACCTGCACTTTGGCGCAGAACTTCAAGATGTTTTTGAGCATTCACAAAAACGGATTGCGGTGATTGCCTCAGGAGATCTTTCCCATTGTTTAAGTTCAGATGCCCCTCTCGGATTTCGTCCAGAAGGAGAATTGTATGACAAAAAAATTCAAGAGTGTGTGACGGATTTCTCCTCTGCAAAACTCCTCACCATTCCAGAAGAGGTGGTCAAAAAGGCGAGTGCTTGTATTCAAGAACAGCTCCTCATTTTTTTTGGGATATTTGAAAAGAAGAAAATCCGCGTAGAATTACTCTCATACGAACACCCATTTGGAGTTGGATATCTTGTGGCTCAAGTTCATCTATGATTGCTGAAGTCTACCCACTCACCAGACTTCCACGGAATCGACATGCGTTTGATTATCTCATTCCGGAAGATATGCCGCTTGTGCGAGGGGCTCTTGTTCGAATTCCGTATCGCAACAAAGAACTTTGGGGCATTGTCAAAGCCGTGAAAGATAAACCTCCAAGAGGAATCACCCTCAAAACGATCAAAGCCGTTCATGAACAAGTTGCATTAAGAGAGGAAGAACTCTCTTTTTTTGAACGCATTGCAAAGGATCTCGCTCAATCAATTGCTTCGATGCTGAATGCCTCGCTCCCAACACCTCCCAAGCGGGCGTCTAAACCTAAACCTAAAACGCTCTCGTGGCTTCCGCTCACGTTACCAAGTTCTGAAGCAGAACATGTGGTTCGGATTGTCCATACAATTGCACATCGTGGAAAAGCCTTCATTCAGACACCAGATTTACGTCGGGCAGCCGCGATTATTTTGGGGTATCTGCAAAAGTCGGAAAAGCAAAAAATTCTTATTCTGTTGCCAACTGGCAGGGATGTGCAACTGTTAAGAGCGCACCTTACGGGTTTTCAGCCAGTGATCATTACCGGGGACGAAAGCAATAACGAACGATTCAATGCCTGGCAAGAGTTCAGAGAGATGACAGAAGGAATTCTTCTTGGAACACGAACAGCAATTCTCTCAATAGACGCGTCAATCACGACTATTTTTCTCGTGCGTTCAGGTGACAGAAACCACAAACAATGGGACAGAAACCCGCGTTACGATGCACGAGAACTCGTCTGGCAACATCACGAGACCTTTGCCTCAAATGTGTTTTGTTTAGACGCCGCCCCGTCTCCCATGACACTCAGTAGGTTTACTGATTCAGAACGATTAAACTGGGGAACCTACCCTACCGTCCAAGTCGTGAACATGAATCAGGAGCGCTTTGCCACCGTGCACCAATCTGTCAGTTATAGTGCTGGTGAAGCGATCTATTCTGCACTTACGCAAAAGAAACAAGTTTTGTGTGTTTACAATAAAAAAGGTGGATCTCATGAATTGCGTTGTCGAGATTGTTTGCACCGGTTCTTTTGCCCCACGTGTGCAACACCACTCACCGCGTTATCTCATACACTAGAATGCGCCAGATGCCGACACAAAGAACCCATTGCTCTTCGTTGTACAAGTTGCCAGAGTACAAACTTAGGACCGATGGGTATTGGAAATCAGGACCTCGTTTCTGAACTTCAATCACTCTACCCAAACGCGTCAATTGCCATTATTGATAAGGATCATCCAGAACGTTCACACGCAGATATTCTCGTTGTGACGACGTACTATTATGAGTCGCTCTTCGATCCATTCAAACCCTCATCCATCGGACTCGTTGTGCATATCAATGTCGATTCCCCACTCTACGATGCAAAGCCAACAGCCATGGAAGACCTCCTTCGCGATACCTGGCAGTGGGCGTGGTTAGGATTTGCGCGTCGTTCACCTGTCTTGCTTCAGACGAACAGCCCTGATCTTGTGACACACACCATTCAAGATCCTTTCCTTACCGCAAACGAAGAGCTTGCAGCCCGTGGGCGCTATCAACTTCCTCCAGTCTACAGATGGTGTCGGATCGTCTACCGCGAAGACGAACGGAGAAAAGCAGAAATAGCCATCCAACAACTTTCGGATCAGATTTCAGACATCCCGAATGTGATCATGCATCCTCTTTCCTGGAATCATAAAGGGCATGCTGTGCTTTCATGCGGAATTCCTCTCCAACAATTTAATGATCTATTAGCCATCTTCACGACACTTCCAGATCGTTATATCATTGACACAAACGCTCTGACATGATAATTTAGTTGCCTTATGACAAACAGACCTGTTGTCAAAAATCCAAACACTCTACTGCGAGAACCTTCTGTTGCTGTTACGGCACAGGAGCTTGCTTCTGATGAAATGCAGACACTTATTGATGACCTGATCGATTCCATGAACATCGAAAACGGCATTGGCATTGCCGCTCCACAAATCGGCACGCACAAACGTGTCATTATTGTGGATGATGGAACAGGCGCTCAAGCGTTTATCAATCCAGTGATCACGGCACGTTCTTTACGCAAAGGGCATTATGTCGAAGAAGGATGTCTGTCTGTCCCAGGAATTTGGGGATACGTGACTCGAAATAAAGCAGTGAAAGTAAAGGCACTCAATAGACACGGTCAAACCATCACGCTGAAAGTCGAAAATCTTACATCTGTTATTTTTCAACACGAGATCGATCATTTAGACGGTATTCTTTTCATCGATAAGGTAGATGAATACACACGTCAGGCAACGATGTAAGTATGAAGATTGTTTTTTTCGGAACACCAGAATTTTCAACACCTTTTTTACGTGAACTTATTCTCGATCCAGAGATTGAGGTTTGTGCGGTTGTGACGCAACCCGACAAACCTGTTGGTCGTGGAGGTGAGATTGCCTCTCCCCCCGTCAAACTGCTTGCACAGGATGCGTTAATTCCCGTCCTACAGCCTACATCTCTTAAAACTGACACACACATTGAAGAGGAGCTCAACGCGTACCACGCGGATTTTTTTGTTGTGGTGGCCTACGGGAAAATGATTCCAAAAAATGTCCTCGATTTGCCGGCACGTGGATGTATCAACGTACACCCATCTCTTCTCCCCTTGCATCGTGGTTCATCTCCCATGCAATGGGCCATTGCGGAGGGTGACCCATCAACAGGTGTGGCGATTATGTTGCTCGATGAAGGAATGGATACAGGACCACTCCTTGCCACAGATCACATCACTCTCGACGCGGATGAGACCTATTCGTCTTTGGTCAAAAAAGTTCATGTAGTTGGTCCACAACTTCTCGCATCAACACTTAAGCGCTACTTGGCTGATGAGATCCTTCCTCTCCCTCAAGATGAATCAAAGGCAACACTGACTCGACTTCTCGACAAAGAAGATGGTCACGTGAATTGGTCACAAGTGCTCGAAGTGATTGAAAGAAAGAGTCGAGCGTACAGCGAATGGCCAGGAACCTGGACCTGCTGGGAACGTAAGCCGGGCGTGTGTTTAAGACTCAAACTTCTGTCTCTTCGGCCAGCCGACTTCAATGCAGACCTTCCTCCAGGGACCGCTCTGATTCGTGACGGTCATCTGTACGTTGATTGCCAAGACGGAACACTCGAACTCCTGCAGGTGCAATTAGAAGGAAAACCAAAAATGAACGCCGACGCGTTCATTCAAGGGTATCGAGATATTGATGGGTCTGTGTTGATCTAAGACTCTTTTGACGTCAGGACACCTACGGGTTGCTTTACGGACAACAACTCTTCGAATAAAACAGTGCCTGCGGAAACGGCCTGTTTTTTGTTTGGGAGAAATGGGACGAGAAACAAGAGGTATCCGAGTCCGATTGGATGATTAAGGTAGGGGGAAAAGAAGTGTGTTGCAAACAGGAATACGATTCCTGAAATAAGCCCATACCCAAGCCATGCTTGTTCCGTCCAAGTATACGCTAAGAGACGTCGTGTGAGCTCGTATGCGGCGTAAAGGAAGCCTATTGGCCCCAAGATTCCCATCTTGATCCAGAGCTCGAGCCAACCCCATTCCATTGCCACCGTCGTCCACATTCCATCAGGACGTAATTCACGCGCACGTGGGTCATCTGTTTTAAACGTCACGGATGTTCCAAATCCATGACCCACAAACGGACTCGTTCGAATCTCTGTAAGCATCGGAAGGAGAAGATTCCAACGGCTAGAAATACCAACATCTTGAGAATCTGTTGTTCTCTCTTTAAGGGAATCGACCAACGAAGCGCCAGTAATTCCCTTTCCTGGAAATGGAAAAAGGGCGATCGCGATCAGAAGACCTAAACTCAGAAGCACTGTTGCAAACATCCATCCACCAAACCGAGCGACGGTGCGTAATGAGGGTTTTACAGATCGATATAAGACCACCAACAGAAATAGAGTTGCAACACTTAGCCCCACCCAAAAACTTCTTGAAAGCGCAAGCAAGACAACAGCTATAACGACAGCACCCAGACCCATCAACCACTGACGTTTATATCCAGATCCAGCCATGGCAAGTAAAATCCAACCAAATAGAATCGTAAACACTTGGGACTGAAGAAAAATTCTATAAGCCCCTCCATTGAGTGCTGTAATTTCTGCGACTCTCAAATCACGAAAAAAATAGTATGTGACTTGTAGGATTCCTTCTCCAAAATGTGAAAAGATAAACAAGAGAAGAAATGAAAGTCCGGCAACCCACAATGCCCCCGCTGCAAGAATTTGAAGTAGGTCATGACGATGTTCATGATTCCATCGAACACTGAGTATTGGTAAAAGATACAATAAATACAAATAGGCATTTCCGTCTGAAAATACCACAAATGGATCTCGTGCGAGCACACCTATAATGAATCCCATACTGGCTGCCATCGCAAGAAACAAAAAGATGTGCGCACGATCATCGGAGAGTGCTGGTTTGTATTTCTTTGTGAGCCAGCCAATTCCCCACCCTGTCATCACTCCCCCAAAAATGGCCATGCGTAGCGTCACTGAAAATCCAGAGACATCTGTTTGAAACAAGACGCCATGTGGGTTGCAGAACAATTCAATGAATACGAGATACATTGCCTTATCCAAATGCTTCCAAGCCAGAAGTGTGGTCACAAAATAGACTCCAACAAGGAGAGCACCTGAAAGACTTGTGAGATAGCCCACGAGTCCTAATCCATACAAGACACCGATGATTAAGAGCGCCTTCCAAAATGTGTGTGAGAAAAATTGTTGCATACAATTATCGAGGTTTGATAATAGAGGTAAGTACACTCATCACCCAGAAAATGGGCTCACCGAGCACAAAGAGCATCCCTCCAATAAATCCATAGTGCTTGAACATGAATCTTCGAATACTCCTGCGCAACATCGCCTGCTTTTTTATCGTCGCGACCTGATCGAAACTTGCCCCTTTTTTATGTTTTGCATGGAGATCGGAAAAGTATCGGACTCGCCAATTTGCATTCTTAGCACGGACACAGTAATCCACTTCCTCATACCAAATAAAAAATCCATCATCCAGAAACCCAATCTCCTCTAGGACTTCACGACGAATGCAAAAGAATGCTCCCATGACCTGATCTACATCAGCAGATTGCGTGTAATCAAAATCTTTCATTAACCAGTTCTTTAGCGGAGGGAGGTTTGGAAAAATGTGATTCAGTTTCAAGAGCAGAAGAATTTGATCGCACGGTTTTGGGAACGCCCAAACACATGCTTGCTGAGATCCGTCGAGGTTCTTTAATGAGATTCCTCCGATTCCTACCTCAACATGAGTCAACATCTTTGCTTCAATTTGCTCAAGAGCATTATCTTCAAACAAAATATCTGGATTTACAAGAATGAGAACGTCTCCCTTTGCTTCTTTTAACGCAAGATTACACCCTCCCGCAAACCCAAGATTCTGCTCACTTTGAATGAGTCGAACTTGCGGAAATCGACGCTCAAGTTCTTGCGTAGAATCGCCTGATCCGTTTTCAACCACAAACACTTCCATGTCTGTATTTGTGTGATGCACAAATAAGGATTCCAGCATCCTTAGCGTGTAATCCATTGTTTTATAATTGACCGTCACGGTAGAAATCATAGATGGTGTTTTTTTACGATAATCTCTCGAGCACGTTGATGCTCTTGAATTACCCTTGGTGTCCAACCAATATGTTTCCATGGAATATGATAGAGAAACTTTGGAATCCATTTGGAAAGAGAGGGTCGCCCAGACGCTACAAGAACACGGTAAAGTGGTTCATCGACAAATATGCCCTGTTTTCCACTTTGGGAGAGTGTCAGCCACAGGTCCCAATCCTGAAAGCGCCTAAGACTCTCATCAAACCTTGGAGATACATCTCGTCGAATAAGCGCAGATGTATGAATGAAATTTTCTTTTCGTAATTTTTCCTGATCAAAATATGTGCTCAAGAATAGTTTCTTCCCCCAGCAAAAACTTGAGTAGGCCCACGATGCCTCAGGATGATTCTCAAGTGCCGTCTCCAATCGCTCCAGCATAGTAGGCTCACCAATAACATCCGCATCCCAGAAAATGACATACTCTCCCCTTGAATGTGTAAAGCCTAGATTTCTTGCTGTGGGAGCCCCTTGGTTCTTTTGAGAAAAATAGGTGATGTGCTCTTGATAGGGAGCCAAAACTGCTTCTGTGTTGTCTGTTGAGCCATCATTGATCACGATAATCTCATCTGGCTTTCGGGATTGATTGAGAATTGAATCAAGCACAGACGGAAGTGTCTCTGCGTGCTGGTATGTTGGAATAATGACAGATATTCGACTCATAGATACGGATCAAGCTTGCTCATCTGTGCCTCGCATAAGAATTGTTTAGCATGTTCTTTGGCATTTCTTGAAAACTCTGCACGCAGAGCCGTATCTCGATACATGGCAAGGATCGCATTTGCAAGTTGTTGTTCGGTTTGATCAGGCAATAAGATTCCTGTTTGACCATGAATGACGGCCTCGTCGACTCCTTCGATTGCGGTCGAAATAGATGGAACTCCCGCTTGCGCCGCCTCAATAAACACAAGACCAAACCCCTCCTTATCAATAGGATCTTGTGAAACAGGCATAACAAACACATCCGCTTGCGCATAGTACTCAGACCGCTCTTCATCTGTAACGGCTCCATGAAATTTTACGTAAGCTTGAAGATCGAGCGCCGAAACCATTGACTTTAAAGTCTCCTCCATAGGACCTTCTCCTACGATATGATACACAAAGGAACGCAAATCTCCTGTTCCTTTAAGGTGTGCAAGCGCATTTAGTACATGACTATGCCCTTTTCTCTCAACAAGTCGACTGACCGTTAATAACTGAAATGGTTCAGAAACATCTTTTTCTAAATGATTCGTTTTAAGTTCATCAACGCAAGGGTACACGACAAGCACTTCCTGGACTCCGTACATCTGAACCACTTCTCTTGCGAGCGCCTGCGAGTTCGCAACAACAAGATGAGCTCCTTTGAGAATTTTACGTGTTAGATCAATTTTTCGTTTCGACGTCTTTGCAAGTCGTACATCCATCCCATGAAGAAACACCACATAAGGAATATGCGTAAACTTTTTTGCAAAGTAGGCAGCGGTTCCAATGGGGAGTACATGACTCGTGAGAATCATGTGATAGCGGGATCGATACTTCCAGAGTGTGTAGACCGTCTTGAGCCAATGAGGCCAGAGCCATTTGCTTAACAAGTGTGCACGGTAAATTGGAATCCCCGCATTTGGATCAACAGTATGCCATGCACTATGCGGCTCAGTCAGTACTTCAATGCGGTCTTTGAAATGCTCTGTGAGCGCTTTGAGATAGCGCGCAACACCTCCCTCCTGTGGAGGAAAATCTGGCGTAAGAAGTAGAAGTTTATTTAGACTCATATATTGCGAATATACGTAAGATCAGACTTTTTCACAGATCGTGTTGCAATCAATCCTCCAAGATAGACAATCCCTCCCACAGGAATAACAAGAATCCAGCCAATGAATGGCTTAAGGAGCAATACAAACAACAACATCAGCCCTCCACTGAGATAGATAGGGGCAACCGTGCTCATGAGCTCTTGATAGGAAAAACTTGGTAGCACAGACCGAACAAAGAAAAGTCCGACAGAAAACATAAAAATGAAACTGATCAACGCAGCATAGGCCGCACCGAGAATTCCAATGGATGGGATAAGAATCGCATTTGCAATAATGTTAATCACCATTGTGAGTCCCATGATGGTTGTTTTTGTTGTTTGTCGCCCGGAAGCGTTTAGAAGTGCACCAATGGGAAAATCAAGAAAAATTGGGATTAGCACAAAAATAAGCACTTGCAATACAACCCCAGCTTCTATATACCCCTCCCCTGCCAACAAAACAGCTTCTTGTGAAATCGCAAAGATTCCAAAAACAATTGGAGCAGAAAGAATGGCCATATACCACATGGAACGCATAAACACGCGCAAGAGAGCAGATTCATCTTTCCCAACAACCGCACTCATTCCAGGATATAAGGCGGCAATAAACGCAAGTGGAAGAAATTGAAATGCGTACGTAAATTTGTAGGCAATCGAATAGAGTCCAACTGCCGTAATATCTAGAAGTTTTGAAATGAAGATAGAATCAACGTAGGAATAGACTTTTACAAAAATAGCCGCGAGCGCAAACGGAAATGCCGTTTTGAGTATCCAGAACGTTTGCCTCTTTGACCAGACTGGGATAAACGCCTTCCAACCTACGCGTCTAGCAACCATTGCCCCTGCAATTAATACATTCATGAGGCTTCCTGCGATAAGTGCAAAAACAAGAAGTGGAAGAGAGGGATAGATCCAAAGAACGATTCCCCCCATGAGGGCCGTAACGCTCATACTCACAGCTACGCCCACTGACTCGTACTGAAGCGCTTGGAATCCTCGCAGAACTCCGTAGAGAAATACTTGAATTGCATCTAATAGCAAAACACCACAAGCCAACCAAATGAGTTGTTGAATGGAATGGTCATACCCAAGGACAGCTCCTGACAACACAGCTCCTAGAATCGCAAGGATGATCAATGGAAGCTTTAGTCCAAGTGCGTGAGAAATAAGTTCAGGAGCACGGTTTCCATCTTTTGCTATCTCACGAACAGTCACAGAAGTGATCCCAAAATCAGCGACAACGGAAAAAATAGTCACGATAGAAATTGCAAGAAAATATTGCCCTGTTGCGTCTGGCATCATGATGCGAGCCAAAAACAAAAAGTAGACAAAGGCTATGAGCTTTTGTCCAACAGAAGCAACGGTTAAATAGAGGGTATTTCTCGCAACACGTTCGGTCATACCCTGACAGTTTACACGAATTTCAAGTAAAAAAAAGCGGCGGAAGCGTTCCGCCGGTGCGTCAAGGAAGAAGTATTCTACATCTGAACGATGGTGAGACTGGAAGGCATCCGAGAGGGTGCGTCCTGTCTGGAACCCAGGATGGTCATAGGACCCGTCTGGTGGTAGTTCGATGCTACTGGTTCGATCCGAGGATCTCTGCAGAGCTTTCGCATCAGGCTTTCACCAGCCAATCTCAGAGGTCCACCTCCCAAGCCCTTCCCTTCGATAAGTGCGAGGATTGCTTTGCGATTCTTTTCCTCCATCCAAGGATCCTCTGGTGGATCGAGGTTCAAGGCTTCGGGGGGCAAAACTGCAGGACGTCTCATGAGACGATTCCAAAACCGATCGTACCATGGATGGTTCAGATGATGACGAGCGATCTCTGCATCTCGTCGTGACACAATGGCACCCCATCCCGCAGTGGCCGAGAAGCTGAGATAGAGTCGCGTTCCAGCTGTTCCGTGGTGTGCACCCATCAGGGTCAACTGAGCACCAGGATACATCGGCATTTTCGACAGAATGATGATGACTTTTTTGATCGAATCCCTTGGTGAGTCAGAATTCCCGATTCTTTCACGCTCAGCTTTGATCAGCGCCGCATCCTTGGGATAGACAACCAGAGAGAAACATCCCATGTTGGATCGCTCATTATTGGTTCGCCTAATGCCTTCGAATGTCAGCGTCAACGCGAATGTGACAGGAGTCTGAGCCCCATGATCACCCCACGGTGCCTTGAGTACATCATCTTCCGCCAACAGCCAATCATACCCTGGGAGAGGGTAATTTGTTTTGTCATCATCTCGAAGAGTCCAGAGAAGGCCTCTATTGGCCTTTGGACTGTAGAGCAGTTCTGAGTTCATCTACACCTCCTTCGCGCGAATTTAATCATTTTCAGCCGAATAAGTCAAAACCAGGGCAATTGCCCTGGTTTGTATCAATTTTGTGACTATCGCTTTGACCACTGTGGGGATCGGCGAGCAGACTTCTTTCCAAACTTTTTTCGCTCACGTACACGAGGATCTCGTGTGACAAATCCAGCTTTCTTAAGCGTTGCGCGAAATTCAGGATTGAATTCCATAAGCGCACGTGTAATTCCGAGTCGAATCGCATCAGCTTGCCCATGAATTCCACCTCCGTTAACGTGAACGGTGATATCAAATACATTATCCATTCCTGTTTCACGAAGCGGGGCTTTTACAGCCTGTTGCATGATTTCAATAGGAAGATATTCTTCGAGTTCACGATCATCAATTTTGATCGATCCTGTTCCAGCATGATGAAGACGAACGCGTGCAACCGCTTGTTTTCGTCGTCCGACAGCTTCAATATAGCGTGTTTCGTTGGTACTCATATCAGCTAGTTCGTTACGACAAGTCGTTTATGACGCTCATTTCGGTGCTTGTTTTTAGGAAGCATGCGTGATACCGCACGTCTTAAAACTTCACCTGGATCATCACTCCAAATTTTGCTCATCTTCTTTATACGAAGACCTTTTGCATATTCTGTATGATGATAATAGACCTTTTGAGTCATCTTTTTTCCGGTAACCTCCATTTTTCCAGCATTCAATACCTGAACATGGTCTCCATCATCAATATGAGGAGTATATGTTGGTTTATGCTTACCAATAAGAAGTCTCGCAATCTCTGTTGCGAGGCGTCCTGGAGCCTTCCCTTCTGCATCAATTGTGTGGATTTCTCGTGACATACATTTATAGCTAAACGAGTTCAATCTGAACGATATCTGCTCCATCGTTCTTCCGATGTCCAAGTTTAATAATTCGGGTGTATCCACCTGGACGATTTTCATATCGTGCAGCGAGCACATCGAAAATTTTGTTTACTGCATGATCTGTATAGAAAAAGCTAAGAAGCTTTCGTCGAGAAGCTAGGGTCTGTGATTTTCCAGACGTAATTGCTTTCTCAACAAGAGGCTTAACCGCTTTTGCCTTTGCTTCTGTTGTCTTTACCTTCTCATGCAAAATAATACTTGCAGCAAGGTTTCGAAGCAAAGCCTCTCGAGGGGCCTTCTCTCTTCCTAGAATTGTTCCTTTCTTTCGATGACGCATATATTCTATTCCTCCGAAGTTTCAACCGACTCAGCTTTATCAAATGATTCAGCTGGAATGGATGACGTCTGATTATTTGTCAAAATTGAGAAGTAGTCAATAAGGATTTTTGCAGATTCCTCGACCGCTTCCTTTGGACTGATGGTTCCATCGGTTTCGATGTTCATGATCAATCGATCATAGTTGGTGATTTCTCCAACGCGTGTATTTTCTACTCTGTATCCAACATTTCGTACTGGAGAGAAGAGTGCATCGATTGAAATAGTTCCAAGGTCTCTATTTTCTTCGTTTGCCCGATCTTCACTTGTGGTGTAACCACGTCCTCGACGTACAGTAAACTCCATGTCTAAACTTGCATCAGCTTCTGTAATTGTCCCAAGAACGAGATCTGTATTGATGATCTCGACGTCTGCATTTGGCTCAATATCTGCTGCGGTGACAACTTTTGCCCCTGAGACATTTAGTTTGAGCTTTACAGGTTCGTCTGAGAAACATTTTAGTCGAAGTGACTTAATGTTCAGAATCATTTCAAGAGCATCTTCCTTTACACCTTTCACGGATTGAAACTCATGATTAACTCCTTTGATCTTCACTGCTGTAACAGCAGCTCCTGGAAGTGTAGACAAGAGAACACGTCTAAGCGCATTTCCAAGTGTTGTACCGTATCCATAGAAACAAGGATCGATTGTCAGTACGCCTTCATTGGCGCGCTCACCATCCTCGTATTGAATACGTGATGGAAGAAGAATGTTCTCCATACTGCAAAGATTAAAATTGATGATTATCGTGAGTAGAACTCTACGATGAGTGTTGGGTCAAAACCTTGTTTCAACTCCTCGCCCTCTGGAAGAGAGGTAATTTTCCCAGACGTCGCTTTATCATCTCGAGAAATCCATCCTGGAAGTGTTCCTAAGTTCATTGCTTCTGGAATGACTTTGACGATACCCTTCTCTACTTTTGATGGCTTAATCGTGATTATATCACCGACTGAGACACTATAAGAAGGAATATCAACACGACCAGCGTTTACCTGAATGAATCCGTGATTCACCATCTGTCGAGACTGACGACGTGTTCGTGCCCATCCAAGTCGGTAAACAACGTTATCAAGTCTGAGTTCAAGTAATCGTACGAGATTTTCAGAAGTATCCCCTTCTTTTCGAGATGCTTTCTGAAAATATCCAGAAAACTGTCTCTCAAGAACACCGTAGATCGCTTTTGCCTTCTGTTTTTCGATGAGCTGTTCACCAAAAGAAGAAAGTCGTTTGCGACTACGTGCTTGTTTAGGACCATGCACACCAGGTGGATAAGGACGTCGTCGGACGTATTTTTCCTTACCTAATGTAATACCTAAACGGCGGGAGAGTTTAACAATGGGAGTTCGATGTTTTGCCATATTCTATACGCGTCGTGGCTTTTTCTGCCGACAGCCGTTATGTGGAAGAGGGGTTGTGTCCTTAATAGAAAGAACCTGGAATCCATTTGCATTAAGTGCACGGATTGCAGAATCACGACCTGATCCAACTCCTGTTACAAAAACGTTAATTTCTTTGAGACCTGTTTCTTTTACTCGATCTGCAGCTGTCTTTACAACAATACTTGCAGCGTAGGGAGTTGATTTCTTCGGTCCTTTAAATCCACAGTTTCCTGCACTAGACCAACCGAGCGCATTACCATTCAAATCCGTGAGTGTAACAATCGTGTTGTTATACGTAGATTGAATATAAGCACACCCTTGTGACACTTGTCGGGCAACTTTGTTTTTTGCTCGTGATTTTGATTTGCTCTGAACAGCCATAGAGATTAGGTCTTTGTAAGAGTTCTACGTCCGCTACCTGTAGTTTTACGGGTATTTCCACGGACAGTTCGTGAATTGGACTTAGTTCGCTGCCCTCGTGAAGGCAAACCTTTTCCATGTCGAGAACCTCGATAGGATCCAATTTCCTTTAAGCGTTTGATGTTTGATAACTTATCTCGACGAAGGTCACCTTCAAGTCGGTAACTTTTCTCAAGAAGAGCTCGTAAACTGTTTACTTGATCATCTGTCAAATCTTTTGTGCGAATATTTTCATCGACACCAGTTTGAGCAAGAATCTTTTTTGATGTCGTAAGTCCGACACCATAAACATAGGTCAGAGCAATGACGATTCTTTTATCAGATGGAATAGTAACTCCTGCAATTCGTGCCATAGTATTAACCTTGACGTTGTTTATGACGCGGATTTTTACAAATTACAACGACGCGACCTTCTCGTCGAAGAACTTTACAATCGCGACAAATTTTTTTCGCTGATGATCGTACTTTCATAATCATAAACGTCACCGAAACGATCGATGGCGTTTTGCTAAAATCGATAGACTACACGACCCTTTGTAAGGTCGTACGGGCTTATTTCAAGCTTCACATCATCACCCGGAAGGATTCTGATTCGAAACTTGCGCATCTTCCCAGACAAGTGGCCTGTGATGATCTGCCCATTTTCTAGTTTTATTTTGAACTTTGCGGAAGGTAGAAGTTCTTCTACTGTACCCCGCATCTCAATGAAATCTTTTGTCGTTTTTGCCATAGTAAAATAACGACAGAATTCTAGCACTGTTTGCTAAAAACGGCAAGAAATACTGGAGATTTAAGGCGCCGGTATTGTACTGATCCATGCCTTTATTGTCAAGAATGTGAACGTGGATAACAAATTCAGAGTGAATCTTGCTTTTTATATGGGTTTTAATCGAGTTTTGCTTTAATTCTTCTCACCCCACTAGACGCAGATTCTTCCTTCAAAATTTTAAAGTGACCCAAAATACCGGTACGTTCAACATGGGGTCCACCACAAACCTCCTTACTATATGATCCTCCAGCTGCCTCATCTCCTATGAAGTAGACTTTTATTTGCTCCCCCAATTGCGCATACTTATCCTCAAATAAGCCTATTGCTCCTCGCTGTTTTGCTTGATCTAGTGTTAAGAGTTCAAAATGAACTGACAAATCTAACTGAATGTTTGTATTTATCAAATCCTCTACAGCCTGCATTTGCTCAAGTGTCATTTTTTCAGGATGTGAGAAATCGAAACGAAGACGCTCAGGAGTGATATTTGATCCTTTTTGTTCTACATGCTCGCCTAATACCGTTCTAAGTGCCTGATGAAGCATGTGGGTAGCTGTGTGAAGCCTTACGGTTGCATCTGAATGATCGGCAAGTCCTCCAGAAAATTTCTGCACTGATCCTGCACGTGAGGTATCTTGATGTTTTTTGAATTCTTCCTGAAAGACAATTTTATCAACATTCTGTCCGTGTTCCTGAGCCATTTCTTCGCTCAACTCGATTGGGAACCCATAAGTTGAATAGAGAACAAAGGCATCCTCACCTGAAATCATTCCTTTTGTTTTAAACATTTTTTCAAATTCAATTTCCCCCTTCTTCAGGGTCTTTGAAAATTTTCCCTCCTCAAGTAGCAACTGAGCAATAATTTGTTCTTTTTTGTGGACCAGGTCTTCATAGACTTCCCCATAGTCACTGATATAGAGACTTCCGATCTCCCCAATAAAAGATTCTTCAATTCCTAATTTCTTTCCAAAACGGACGGCCCTTCTGATTAATCGACGAACAAAATACCCCTGGTCCTTATTTGATGGAAAAACATCATCACCAATAAGAAAGGTTGCTGCACATAAATGATCTAAAATCACTCGCATCGACCGAGTCACCTCAGGAGATGATCCATAAGCACGAGTTGTACGACTTTCAAGCATTCTTCTCATTGGATCATACGCATCAACTGTAAAGATATCCGGATCACCATTTACAGCTGCAGCCAAACGCATAAGTCCACCACCAAAATCAACATTTTTTTGAGGAAGTGATTCGAATCCATCTTCTGTTTTCCGATATTCCATGAACACGCTATTTCCGATTTCTAAAAATCGTCCACAGTCACAATTCACATGACACAACTGATCCTTCCATTGAGATACTTCATGAAATCCTAAATCCTCTCCGAAATCCCAGAATAATTCAGAATCTGGACCTCCTGGTTCTCCTATTGGCATTTTTTCTGGAATTCCAGATCGAGACCACCAATTTTTTGAATCATTATAGTAAAAGATTCTTCCGTCTTGCATGCCATCACGCTCTGAAAAGTCAATATCTCGAGCTTCTATATCAACACCAGAAAAAATGGTCTTCCAAATAGTTGCTGACTCAATGTCCTTATCAATAAATGCATTACCACGGTAAACCGAGACATATAACTTATGGGGATCCAAATTGAGCTCTTTTGTAAGAAATTCAAATATCCAAGACAACTGTTCTTGCTTAAAATAATCTCCTAATGACCAATTTCCAAGCATCTCAAAAAAAGTTGTATGCCTATTATCCCCTACCTCTTCAATATCTTGTGATCGAAAGCATTTCTGCGAATCAGCTAATCTCACCCCCATTGGATGTGTTTCCCCCAATAAGTAAGGAACCATCGGTTGCATACCCGATCCAGTAAACAGTGTCGATGGATCATTATCAGGAATAAGTGGAGCAGAAGGAAGAATAGCGTGACCACGCTCCTTGAAAAACTTCAGATATTTCGCTCTGATTTCATGTATCGTCATAAGATTTGTATTCTACAAAAGGCTCGATTTCACGTCCAATCCTTACTCAGGAAAAACTTCCTGTGGAGCGGCTTGTTTTAATGATCCTCGTTTAAACATTGATAATAGTTTTTGTTGTTCCTCAATCTGTAAAATCCACCCCATCAGCAAATACACGACCAACCCTGCTCCTCCAGCAAGAAAGCCTTGAAGAAATACCCCCACAAAACTCTCGAGTGAAATAAGAGAAACAGTAATTGGCTTCAATATTTGCATGGTAAAACCTGAAAGTACTCCCGCGATAGTCAATTTGAATAGGGTTGGCAAGAGCATAGATTCCTTCAATGTCCCCATGCGTTTTCGCAAAGTCACCCACAACAGAAGCGCATTTATTGAAGCTGCCATCGAGTAGGCAATGGCAAGAGCAACTACTCCGAATGCATCTTTAAACAAAAACACACTCATGATTCCGACAAATGCTGAAACAATAGCTATCAGAAGCGGAGTTATTGTGTCGTGTAACGCATAAAATGCCCTCGCAAGCAGAAATATCAATGATTGAGGAATGAAGGTGAGTGCAAAAAACGCTAATGTATCAGCTGTTGAGATTGTTGCCGCCCAATCAAATGCCCCTGCCCCAACAACGACTCGAACAATCTGCGCTCGCATGACAAGAAAAAGGAGGGTCATCGGAAGGAGTAGATAAAGCAACTGCCGAATTGTTGTAATTATAACATCGACAAAACCCTCCATATCTTTCTTTTCTATGTGATCTGAAAGAGTTGGGAATACCGCAATGGCAAATGAAACGCCGATTATTCCAACAGGAAAGAATTCGATATTGTAGGCAAATTGAAATATTGTCAGACTCCCTGCAGCAAATGTAGAAGCGATGATCGTAAGAATCAAAAACATGAGTTGATTTACAGCAAGTCCGATTGTTCTTGGACCCATGAGACGAGCCATATCCCTCACAGCTTTAGATTTTAGATCAAATACAAAGGCATAACGGTATCCACTCTCTTTCATTCCAAAAATTTGTATCAAAAGGTGTAGTAAGGCCCCTAACACAACCCCCCAAGCTAAACCAATTGGTCCCAATACATCGACAAACCAGAACGCGCCGACAATAATTCCAGCATTATAAAAAATGGGAGCGAGTGCGTAGAGAAAGAACTTTTTTAAACTCTGAAGAACAGAACCATAGATCATTGAGATCGCAAGCAGGATCTGACCAAGAAACATGACTCGCATAAACGACGCGACACGTATCTGCTTATAATCCTGAAACCCTGGTGCAACGAGAGTTGCAAGTGGTTGTGCGAAAAGAATAAGAATAAGGGAAAACAACAAAACAACTCCACCTATAATATGGATCGTGTTGTTTGTAAACTTCCAAGCTTGTTCTTTTCCATTGAATGTTCGATTGTAATGAGAGAGGAAAAATGGGATGAAACTTGCAGAAAGGGCTCCAACAACGATCAAATTGAACATCAGATCCGGAATTTTGAAAGCGGCATAATACACGTCTAATGTATCTCCTGCCCCGAAAGTTCCAGCCAAAATTCGATCTCTTACAAACCCAACAACACGACTCGCAAACGAAAGGACGCCCACAATTGTTGCGGCGCCTAAGATCGTTTTTGATTCTTTTTGAAAAAATCTCAACATGAAGCTACTTCTGCTTACGTTTCTTTCTCCCAAGTGAGATAAAAGAACCAATCGAAATCCCTAATAAGATCACAAGAAGGATCAAGGAAATGACGATGAGCCTATTCTCAAGATGAAAAAAAGGAACAAAGATGACAGTATGTTCTGTTGAAACAACTCCTGAAGCATCTGTCATCGCTAATGTGACAGTAAATGCACCAGTTGATGTGTAAGTGTGTTGAATAGTTGTTTTTGAAGAGGTTACCCCATCTCCAAAATCCCATATGTAGATGGTCGATGTATTTGGCTCTGAAAGAACTTCAAATGTAAATGTATTCCATGCATCTTGCGTATAATGAAAAACGGCGTTCGGAGAAAAGTGGATCTCTTCCTGAGAAAGTGTTTCAAGAGTGTCCTCTTCCGATATCTCTACATCAAATGAAGACTCTTTTCTATCTGTGTCATCTTTAAGTGCTCGTGCAACCTCTTCTACAATCGTCTTAAACGTTACTGTTTCAGAAATATCGACCCTCTCCTCTACTGTAGGTGCTTCCGCTTCAATTTCGGATTTTGATGCATCATTTGGATAGGCATCATCTGGATCTTCTACTCCATCTCCGTCTGAATCAATTACTAGTGGATTCGTTGCAAGTTCTCTTTCAACCTCATCAGAAAGACCATCATTATCATCGTCTGTATCACATGCGTCCCCCAAACCATCTCCATCTGTATCTATTTGTGTACTATTGGAAACAGTTGAACAATTGTCATCCTCATCTTCCACCCCATCTCGATCCCCATCAAATAGTGGTTGAATCATGGAAGTAACAGCTGAATTGTTTGCCAGGTTCTCATCTACTGGATCTGTCCCTTGAATGACAGCCATGATATTGAATTTTCCACTCGGCACAACAAAATCCATATAGACTTCTTCTGGATTTCCTCCCGCCAACAATGAAATGACAACAGACTGATCGATCAGATTAGAACCTTGATAGAACGTAATGTATCCGGACACGTCTTCATCCCCAACATTTGTAATTTCGGCATAAATACGAACTTGATCACCTGCATAAAGAGGTGTTTGGGAGAAACTAATATTTGAAGCGTCGATTTGAAGATCTGCTTGTGCATGTGCAGATAGTGGAAAAAAGATGAATAGCAGGAGAAATAAATAACGTTTCATAGAAGGACAAAATCACCAGTTTGGATCCACTGTGGCGCTGCCTCATCTTTAGTGAGATGAAACGCCGGAATAAAAGTTGGATGAACACGAACAATGACATGATCAAATGTGATTTGCTCTCGATCCATCATGCGAAGGGTCACGACATCGTGATGCGCGAGAACTAATTCATCTGCAAGTGCAGGAGGTAGATGAAGGTGACGGATAGGAACGATTGCACAAGATTTTGCCTGCACTTCACCGAGTTCTGTTTTTAATACGACAGAAGCAGATCGTTCAATATCTCCCGAAACACGCAATGGAGCGTTCAGTCCGAGGGAAAATGCGTCGCTTGAGGACAATTCTACCTGCGTATGACTACGCACAGGACCAATGACACACACCTGCTGAAAAGAGCCTTTTGGACCAATGACACTAACTGTTTGTGTTGCCACAAATTGATTATGTTGATCAATTTGTGTACTCATTTCTAATTCACTGGTCTGAAATAATATCTTTGCATCTTGTTCAGACACATGAATATGACGATGTTGTACAACGACCGGGATCTTCATATCTATCCTCTTGTGCGTTTCAAAATTGCCAAAATGACAAGTGCCATCCCTACAAATCCGATTACATAGATTAACGTTACGAGCCTTGCATCATGCGCATAAGGTAGCCAAGGAACATTCATTCCATAAAAACCAGCAATAAGTGTCGGAACCATCAACCCAGCGGAAACAAAGGTAAGCAAGGTCACAACTTCATTTGTACGATGTGAAAGCAACGCTTCATTCACATCGAATAATCCGTCAATAATCAATTTTAGGTTGTCAGCCGCCAGCCAAATCGTATCCAAAATATCTTGAACGTCGTCAAAATAAAGAGTCATGTCATCTGTGATAAAACTTCTCTTCATGTTCATTAAGCTTGTAAGAATGGTTCTTTGTGGATCGATCACATGTCTTAAAAACAAAATGTTGCGTCGCGCATATCCCAACTCCACCGTAATGCGTTTGTCATGCCGTTTTTCAATCGCTTGCTCTAAACGACGTACTTCAAGTGTAAGATTTGAAACTAATGCGACTGACTCTCGGAATACTTCTGCTAAAATCTTATGCAAACAGAATGCTGTACCGGTTCCTAAAACAAGTGATCGCAATTTTGAACTCTTTTCTACCCGCTCTACAAATGTCTCAAGTGCAGGAATTGGTTTGTGTGTAATAGTAACGATGGCGTCATTACTTAAAAAAACATAGATCTCTTCCCCAAAAAGATGCCCTGTCTCTGGATCGATCATTGGGATATGAAATACGAAAAAGATGTAATGCTTGTAAGGATCCATCTTTGAAATCGGCGTTTCGGCACGAATATCCTCGTAATCTAGATGATGGAATTTATACACCCCCTGAAGTGCTTCCAGGTCCGCATCGCTTACAGCGCGAATGTGATGCCAAACGAGTCCTTTTGACTCAAGAATCATTGCCCCCATAGTTATGAACGTTTTTTATCCTTCGTTTGCGAATGACCGAAAGAATATCGAAACTTATCGTGTTTAATCGGTCCGAGAAATGCTAAGTGGAGTTCTGCCAACAGGTATGTCACCGCGATTTTCATTCGACCATCACGATCTAGACGACGAATCGAAACGGGAATCTTGGTTGATCGTAAAATCCCAAACAACCCTTTCTCTGATGCACGTCTTGCATAATCATGATCTTCACAAAACGTAATCTCTTCGTCAAAACCCCCGATCTCCTCATGTAATCGTCGGCGCACCAACATACAAAACCCAGGAGCATGCGGATAGAGAGATCCCCAAGCTCTGGCATACGTGTTATAGGCCTTGTGAAGAAAATGATCGATAAATTGATCCGAAAGTGGGAACACATCGCAAGTCGCTAAGTCCAATCGTTTTTCCATCATCTCACCCACAGATTTCTCTAAGAACTCAGGATCACGCAACTCAACATCAGCATCCAGAAAAAGAATAAAATCTGTGCTCGCGCTTGCTGCTCCTGCATTTCTTCCGTAAGAAATTAATCCCCCCTCCACCACGGTTGCTCCAAATGCGGTTGCAATCTTACGTGTCGTGTCTGTTGACTGTGCATCTGCGACGATAATTTGCGCAGGCAATAATGTCTGCTTCTGGATCGATTCAAGAAGACGAGGAAGAGAAGCCTCCTCATTTTTTGTTGGAATAACAATAGTCAACATAGTTCTATTTTAGCTTGCATTTGTCCTCAGAGCAAACAAAGCAATTCCCGTAGCTACAGAAACATTCAAAGATTGTTTTTTCCCAGGCATCGGAATCTCTACTTGCGCTCCGCAGAGTGTAAGGACATCTTGTTCAATCCCCTCTACCTCGTTTCCGAGAATCAATGCGATCGGCTGATTGGAGCTAAATGTATCAATCATGATACTGCCAGGACCATTCTCTAATGCCACAAGAATATACCCTTGCTTCAGAAGATCATGGAGAACATTCATCACCTGTTCATCGAACTGCCAAGGGACACGATGTTCAGACCCTAACGAAACCTTCGCAATTTCTTTTCTGGGAGGAATACCGCTATATCCAGTAAGAAATAGTTTCTCAACTGCGAACGCATCGCATGATCTAAAAATTGACCCAACGTTATGAAGTGAGCGTATATTATGTGCAATAACGATCATACCTTGAAAAAAATGCTTAAATCGAGTAGTCTTGCAAAATCTATGCAAACACTTTGTCCAAATAAGGAACTTTGTGGATCCTGCTCCTGGTCCCACATTCCGTATTCCAAGCAATTGAACCAAAAGCTCTCTGATATTAACGGTTCTTTTGCGTTAAAAGACCTTCCCCTCTCTTGTTCCACTATTCTACCATCTCCTGTTACAGAACATTACCGCAATCGCATGGACTTTGTCATTGATTTTGAAGGTCGTGTTGGCATGCGCGAAAAAGGAAAGTGGTGGAAAGTCATCGATGGACATACCTGCTTCCTTGCGGACAAGAAAATCGAAACACTATTCCATCAAGTTCAAGAGTGGACAAAGATATGTGGTCTCTCTTTTTATGATCGAAAAGCACACACCGGGCTTCTGCGCTACGCCGTTATACGATCTACAAGTCTTGGAGAGACCATGGTAAACATTATTACTTCTGGATCAGGTAGCGAAATGGAAACAGAGGCAATTCGTCTCAGTTTAAACAAGCTCGCTGAATCGGCACAGCCAACCACACTTATTTGGTCACAAAACACCACACTCACAGATGTGAGCTTTGGAGATGTACTGGAAACCATTTCAGGTCCTGGATGGATTAAGGAATCCATCAACTCACATCAATACCGTATTAGTCCAAACGCTTTTTTTCAAACAAACTCACATGGAGCAGGGACACTTCTTCAAACCGTTGAGGAATTCTGTGGAGATCTCTCTGGAAAGACCCTGCTTGATCTGTACTGTGGGTCTGGGTTCTTTTCCGTCGCTCTTGCACACAACGCAAAGAAGACGATTGGAGTAGAAATGGTTGTCGAAGCAATCACCGATGCACGTATGAATGCGGAACTCAATCAGGTGGACATAGAGTTCTTTGACGCAAAAACGGAAGAATTTAATTGGAGCGAACTTGAAGCGGATGTGGTCATTCTGGATCCGCCAAGAAGTGGAATGAACGACAAAGCCCTCGCAGACATATTGGCACATCCACCAAAGGAACTCGTCTACGTCTCCTGTAACGTTAAAAACTTTGCACGAGAAATGGTACAATTGCAAAAGATGTATCAGGTTGATGACATGCGTGCAATCGATATGTTTCCGCACACCCCGCACGTCGAACTTGTCTCTAAACTTACTCGAAAATAATCGTATGTCTAAATCCGGATTCGTGGTCATGATTGGGCGATCAAACGTTGGAAAGTCAACGCTTATGAACTCGATCGTTGGCTCAAAAATTGCCATCACCACCCCAAAGCCTCAGACCACCCGACTCCCCATCCAAGGGATCATCACGCGCGACGAAGGTCAGATTGTGTTCGTTGATACTCCTGGTATTCTTAAAGGGGCAAAGGATCTTCTTTCAAAACGTCTTGCCGAGGCGGTTCGCGCTTCACTTGAAGACGTGGATATCATTGCGTACATCGTTGATCCAACACGTGAAATTGGACAAGAAGAAAGAGAAGTCATGCGCATGATCGAAGAAATTGATAAGCCTAAAGTTCTCGTCATTAACAAAGTCGATCTTGAGCACAAGCCTTTTATCGACTTCTATCGTGATCTTTCTGAGAACTATACAGCCACCGTGGAAGTCTCTGCGCTTCGAGGCACAAATGTTCACAGACTCGTCGAGACATTTTACGAATATCTCCCGGAAGGAATTTACTACTACCCTGAACACCAACTCACAAACATGCCAAACAAAATTTGGCTTGCGGAACTCATCCGCGAAAAACTCTTCCTCAGACTTCGACAAGAACTTCCCTACACAACACATGTAGAAGTCACAGAAGTGGAAGAACGTGCCAATGGCATGATGTATGTCGCAGCGACAATCTTCACCACAGAAGATCGATACAAGCGCATGATTATCGGCCAAGGAGGTCGAGGAGTCCGCGAGATCGGTCAGTCAACACGCAAAGAACTAGAAGCCGTTATGGGGTCCAAAGTGTTCCTCGATCTCAATGTCGAAGTAAACACCCATTGGATGGAACGATTTGAATAAACAAGAAAACGGGCTATTGGCCCGTTTTTGTATTAATCTGTGTAATCTCATAGCCTCCAAACCCACGAGCAAGTCCATCCAGACTAAGTAGTTCAAGATTTCCTTGCGAGAGTGGGGTGAGTTGAATTTCTAAAACGAGAGGATTCTCGGGGTTCGCAAGGATCTTGTAACGTGCGAATGCATTTTCTGCTTCAACAACTCTCACAGTCGTTCGCACTCCATCGACTAAAAGTATGTATTCCCCCCATGCAGGGTTTGCCTCAATTCGTATGAGTGAATCCGTTTCACTTGGTGTCTCTTCTATGGGTGTTTCTTCGTTGGAGTCTGATCCCACAAATGGGGAAATGAGCGACGTAACGGTATCCATGAATGTTTCGATTTGGTGTGTTGCGTCTTCAACCTTCATGAGCGACTCGTCAAAAAGACCAAGACTCACAATCGTTGAACGCGTCTGAATGAGCTCGTCATAATGTTCACGTGAAAACCAAATGAGAGATGCTTGCACGTTTCCACCCTCACCTTCTGGCCAAGCTTCTGGCAACATCAGCATGTCCGCATTGTTCAAGGATGTACTTGCAATCACCCCCTCCACAATACGATTTTCGTATTCGGGTTCAGGTACAGGAGGGATCTCGACTCCCACTGGCGACTGCGCGTATGTCGCTTCGTAATCTGATCGAATTTTTTTTGATGCCTCTGTCTCAACTTGCGTTGAGATATTCCACGAAAGCGATACGGACTCCCCTGCCAACCAATCAATAACTGCTACCTGACGAACTTCCTGTTCTCCCCCCAACCAATCAACAATACTTCCTCCCACTCCCAAAATAGTTGGTCGGATTAAAATCTCCGATCCAACAAAAAGAGAAAGCGCATTTGCCGCTTCCTCTGGACTTGCATCCGAGACAGGCACAGCAACACATCCAGAGCCTCCAAAAAGGAGGAACAGAAGAAGTGTTGCAATGACATACTTCGGACGATCAAACATAACTCAATCTTATTCTTCTTTTAGCTCCTCACCTGCTGCCCACGCACGAATACGTTCTTCTGTTGAGGATCCGCAAATAAACTGATCGGTCTCTGTATTGTGAAAAAATGGCACGCCTCCGCATCTTCCGCGATCAACTCCGTCAAGAAGTTTTGCATTTGCGTCATTATGCCAGGTCTCGAGCTTTGCTACCTCTATTCCTTCTGAAATGAGTTTATCGACAATGGGGAGCATGTGATGACAGTGGGGACATTCCTCTCCGTAGTAAAAGTTCAACATAGATCAAATAAACGTTACGAATATCTAATTACCTGATAGAATCTTAGCATGCTCAAACGAATTCTTACAGTCTCGTTGTTCACGGTTATCTTGGGACTAGTCATCGCTCAACGGTTTTTTTCGCTCCCTCCTGAACTTGTTGTTCGGATTGGAGGTGGAGCTGGTGAGGACGCAGGATATGGCTTTGGAAACTCACTTCAACGCGGATCGATTATTGAAACGGGTGATGGATTTCTGGAAGTTAAGATTGGAAAAACAGCAGATCTTCATGCCTCTGAAACAACTATTTGGCTTTCAAAAAATACTCGAATCGAATTGCATCGGTTATACGAGGATGAACTTGTCATCCGATTGAAAAAAGGACGAATTGTCGTTTCCACTCAAGCAGAAAACCCACTTACCATCGAAACAAATTACACGAGCAGTATCGTCTACCAAGATACCGCCTCATTCATCAACTACGACTTTCTCGAAACCATCCAAATCATCCCCCTCACCGGTGTCGTCCAAACAACTCTCAAATCCTCAAACGAAAGCCTCCTCACCCCAACCCCCATCTCCATCCACGAAACAGACCCTGTGAGTGTCGATGCGATCGAGGTGAACCTGGAGGCAGGAGATTCGGCAGAGTTTTATGAGTGGAGTGGGGTCCTATCGGACAAATAGTCTATTCCAGTATTCTCGTCATTGCGAGAAAGGAGTTTTTAAACGCCTTACGAAGCAATCTTTGAGATGTAAATACTGAAAGGATTACTTCGTCGCTTCGCTTCTGACAATGACGAGACATTCGTTCAAACGATAAAAAATAAAACCACCCATGCGGGTGATTTTTTTGTTTGTTCACAATTTGAGAGTTATCTCACTCAAAAGATCCAAAAGTGACGACTAAAAACTTGACCCCAATTATTTTCACGAGACGTGACATGATAAAGAGCACCTGGATATTGAACACGAAATGATCTCGCCATACATGTTTATATCATCATAAATCCCGAATCCCAACTTAACCCCTTCCTATGCGGTTTTTTCAATTTTTATGAGGCAATGACAATTTTTACAAAATCAACTATTTTTTTATAGCCATCACTTTCTATACATTTATTAATGTTCTCTTCCAAACTTACATAAAACTCAACATCGGCACATTCTGCTTTGGTCAAGCCAATACTATTTTCAAGATCGGGATCAATTCTCAAGCAATCCATAATTAGGCCGTCAGTTTTCAATTTTTCAATATTCTCGTTAAGAATTTTATGCGAAATAGAATGTTTACAAGCATCATTATCGCCGTCATATATACACCAAACCTTAATTCCAAATTTGTGGAGTAGGTTTGCAAACTTATAAAAATGATATTTGCCAACAGTATCTATAATGGTTATTTTTGCAGTCCCACTTTCATCATAAAATGCACCTTTGGGATTATTGAAAATGAATGAAAACATGGCTTTTTCCGTAGAGCCTTCAACTAAAATAACTTTTTGCGATAAAAAAGCATTTGCTCGTGTTGGATCAATCCATAGTAAATATCTAAGATGATCGGATTTTGCGATTTTTGCAGATTCTTCCGCGACTTCTTGAACTGTTGGTTTTGGATTTTTACACTCATTTTTTGCCGAAGCCATTAAATTACCATTACTCTCACAAATATCGTCAATTTCTTTGTCTGTCACTTGTGATATTTTTGAAATAATTCCATCCATGTACACTCTTTTAATTTGGGAATATTTTTCAACATGATTTAGGAAATATGGAGAATGTGAAGTCAAAATTACTTGTGCGTCAGATGAATTGGCTACTTCTTCAAGTTTATTGCGAAAATATGTTTGATGATTTGGGTGTAAAAATAGTTCTGGTTCTTCAATGATATAAAAAGTGCAGTCATTTTTCGCCAGCTTCTTTCCGGTTTTTGGCTCTCCCTTATTCAATTCAGCAAGATTCGCAATAAGGGAAAACATCATTGAGCGTTGGAATCCATCACCTTGCGATCCAAGTGGCAATTTGTCACTAATTCCTATTACGCTCGTGTGTGGCCTGAAACATGATTTAATAAGATCTTCGGCATCGGGTGGCACCAGATCAAAACCAATTTGTACATTGCCATAATCAAGCATTTTTTTTGAAATGTCTTCTTTTAGTTTCTGAATTGCGCTGCCTTCACCTTCACTAATAAAATTTGATAATGCGCTAATAGATTCTACGACTTGACCATAATGCTGATTTTTTTCGTCCTCCGCTTTAATTCGTGCGATGATATTTTTTGTCACCAATTGATTCAATGACGAATTTGCCGTGAATTTCAATTCTTCGCTTAGCGGTCTAACCGATGGCATATAAATCACGTCGCCAAAACTTGGCTTGGCAACAGTTTTCCACCCAAGCAATTTTGTATCTTTTATGTCTTCGTCTGCATTACCGGTATAACCATAATACTCGCACGCCAAGGCCTTATCGCTAATTTTACTTCTCGACAAGACTGCTCGAACTTTAAATTTTCCCTCAACCAAATACTCGTCCGGATGAGTAAACTCTTCGTCTTTTTGTAATTCAAATTCAACCTCAATGTATGGATCATCGCTTATACTATTATTTACATCTTTAAAAGCAAGTTTTTCCTTGCCAAAAAACCAAAGTAAAGCAAATAAAATATTGCTTTTTCCAGAGTTATTCTCGCCAACAAAAACTGTATAATTTGCTAAATCAACACTGCTATCAGTATATGACTTTATGCCGTGAATTTTTATCTGTGAAATTTTCATAATTATTCTACTTTATCGCCAGCATTTAATTTCTTGTATTGCGTCACCAGTTAACCCCTTTAGGTCTCCATAAATTCCAAATGTATTATCAATAAAACAACTGCTGGCAAATATGGGTGGTGGTTTTTATATACAAGCCGTGACCAGATATGCCGTGTTATATAATAAACATATTTTCCTGTAATTTCTCAAAGAAATTACTCTCTTAAAAAGAATCTGATTTTGTTTTTTTGTTTTGAAACAGTCCTTCTATTAAAGATTTACCATATTCCTCTTCTTCTTTTCTAACACTGTCAGTAATAAATAACAGTGAGGTTATCCACCCATTTGCTGGTGTAAATGCTTTCAAATCAGAATAAACAAATTTTTCATAGTTAGTTTCTGACAAATCATGCCCTTGTTTCAAATAGGCTTTGTACACTAAAGAGCAATTGTCGTAGTAAATAAAAACTGGAATTTGAGAACAAAACGGAAAACCACTTACACCAAAACCATCTTCCCAGTGAATAGAATTTTTTGTTGTGTAAAAATAAAATGGTTTATCAAAATCTCTCACTTTGAATACAAATTCTAATATATCAGAGTCATCTTTTATTTTCTCAAGATTTTTATCGATCAAAAACCTTAATGATGATTTTGATAATTTTTCGATCTTTAGTTGATCGAATTTTATTGTCTTACTTCTCCACCAAGGTTTTCCATCATCAGATTTTTGGTTTTTGTGCCAAACGGGATAATATTTAAGATCATTTATAAATTGCCAAATGATTTGAGAAAAATTTAAGTCCTCATCCATTTTTTTTCTTGCTATAACCACCTCATCTGGCTTGCCAAATAGTTTTTTTACTTGGTCTTCATTATTCTTGATAATTTGTTCGAAGGTCAGTGTTTCCATAAGTTTAGTTAAGTAATAGATTTGTATCGCGTTAAAAAAACAAAATTAGATTCATTTTATGATCTGGGGCGATTACCCCAAAAAGAAACCATGCATTTCAGCTAACCGGCAATTATCTGAACTTTGTTCGGATAACCTTCATAAATACGTAGGGTATCTGATGTAAATACCCTATCATAATACAAAATAATCTCCCATCTCTTTACAACATAAAATCGACCTGTTGTAGGTCGATTTTTTCTAATCGATGATTCCCCCACCCAGCATCTTCTCCCCATCGTACAGCACAATCGACTGTCCTGGGGTGACGGCGCGTTGGGGTTCTTTGAAGGTGACTTCTATTTGAGTCTCTGAGATTGAGGTGATGATGCATTCTTGGGAGGACTGACGGTAGCGAATGCGGGCGAGACATTTGTAGGGAGTTGTCTTTGGTTGTTCAAACCAGTTGAGTTGTGAGGCGGTGAGTGTTTGTTTGAACAAGGCTGGATGATAATTACTTGAGACAACAAGTTCATTTGTCTCAGCTCGCTTCTCTACAACATAGTATGGTGTGCCTCCGCCAATCCCGAGCCCCTGGCGTTGACCGAATGTATAGAACGCTAGCCCTTCATGCTCCCCTACCACCTGCCCATCAACGGTCACAACGTTTCCAGGATTTTTTGGGAGTCGTTCTTGAAGAAAGGTACGCATGTCCACCTCCCCCACAAAACAGATTCCTGTTGAGTCTTTTTTGGTTGCGACATCAAGTCCCAGCTGTTCAGCTTTTGCGCGCACGTCAGGCTTTAACATTTCACCGATTGGAAACAGCACACGCTTCACAACCTCTGGATTCATCGCCCACAAGAAATAGCTTTGATCTTTGTTGTCATCAAGGCCTGTGTAGAGCATGCCACCCTTAGAGCGGGCGTAATGACCCGTTGCGACGAACGCACAATCAAGACGATCCGCCTCTTTCATGAATCGATCAAACTTAATGTACTTATTGCACATCACATCTGGGTTTGGGGTGCGTCCTGCTTCGAATTCCCGAAACATACTCTCAACCACATCCCGTCTGTACTCTTTTTCAAAATCAAATGTGACAAAAGGAATCCCAAGCTTTGCTGCCACGCGCGCGGCGTCACGACGCTCTTCCTTCCACCCACACTCCTCAAACTCTTCTCCCACCGCATCTGCATCAGTTGAACGAGGTCCGCACACGGAACCAGACCAATTCTTCATGAATGCCCCAATCACCTCATACCCCTGTTCAATCAAAAGACCCGCGGACACAGATGAGTCCACGCCCCCAGACATACCAAGGAGTACTTTTTTTGAAGACATAAGGTTAAGAATCTACCTGATTTCTTCAAATTTGCCAATATCCTCACGTAGGACAAAGAAATCCGTAAACTGAAGTTTCTCATTGTATTTTTGTAAAAGATCTGAGTACTCGAAAATTGGCACAAGGGCGTGACCTTTAATTGTTTTCTTCTTCACGAAGATTTTCTGTGCCTTATCAGGTCCTTCCCCTAAATGGGTAAGCTCTTTTTTTATTGAATGCGTAAACCATCGAATACCCCCTTCATCGCATAACTCCTTTAACTTCAAAAGCGACTCTCGATCCTCAGCTTCAACTGCGTCATGCAAACGCAAAATGCGTTTTGGTGTAAGTCTGCGCATCAAATGTACTGACCAATAATTCTGTTCATTACGTGCGGATTCAAATAATTGTTCAATGACCGCCCCGTCATGAAGAGAAGCGTATTCATAAGGATCTGTGGGAATCACAAGATCAATCTCCTTTTGAATAATGGCTTGCTCAAGATAGTGCGTGAACCCCGCTTTTGTCTTGTGGCAGTAGACTTGATCAATCATGTGGTAGCGCGCAAGAAGAAGATCTTCAAACGCGCGAACACCGTTTTCAGAAATGGTAAACACAAGTGAATCATCCAATTCCTCAACTCCCATACTCGAGATCAACCAGTCGATATCATATTGACCGTACGCCACTCCACAGTAATAACTATCGCGTAACAAATAATCCATCCGATCACAATCCACCTCTCCAGAAACAAGACCCTTTAAAATTTGTTGAAGGTTGGGGACTTTTTCACTCAATGTCATGAGCCAACTGGAGGGCAACGCCTCTGCGTGCACAAGAGAACAAATATCCTGTGCCATCTCTGCTTCAAGCACACCCTCTTTTGCAAGTGTTTGAATCAAGAGGACGCTGTAATCTTCATGCACCGCCTGACGATCTTTTGGCGCTCCTTTCCACCATTCCCAATTGAGTGGGAGACTCTGTAACTTCGGAAACACAATTTCAGACGCATGTGAGAAGGGACCATGTCCAATATCATGAAGGAGTCCCGCAAGTCGTACTCGTACACGCAGAGACTCAAGATCTTCATGGCTCAGACGCTCCTCAAAAATACTTGAGCTACTCAAGATCCGAGCAAATAGCCTTCCTGCAACATGCATTGCACCGAGCGCATGCGTAAATCGGTCGTGTAGAGCTCCGGGATACACATAGGACTGAATGAACCCCAACTGAGAAATGAACCGTAAGCGCTGAAAAAACGGATGATCAATAATACCCCGTTCAAATGAATCAAACGGAATGCGTTTATGAATAGGGTCTCGAAGCTCGTAGGAACTCATATGCCCCTAGCTTAGCAGGAGGATGACGATTCCGACAACCACACGAAAAATAGCGAATTCACTAAAACTGTACCGTTTCAAAAAAACGAGAAGAAATCTTAAGGTTAAAAATGCACTCACACACGCAACAGAAAATCCAACAATGAGTGGAAGGACCGCGATCGTTTCCTCCCCACTCGCGACAGTCCCTAATTTTAGAAAACCTGCTGCAGCAATTGTTGGAATCGCTAACAGAAAAGAAAATCTGGCAGCTGTCTCACGTGAGAGTCCTGACATAAGTCCTGCGGTAATCGTAATTCCGGAACGAGATGTTCCTGGGATCAGCGCGACAACCTGAGCACATCCAATCAGGAGGGCACGCTTGAGTCCAATTTCTTGTGTTGGAACACTACTTACCTTTGCTCGCCGATCAGCGATATAGAGCACAATTCCCCAAACAATAAATGACCAAGCGACGACCTTCGAGGAGCGGAACTCAAACTCAAGAACGTTCTGTACAAAGAATCCAATTCCCATGACTGGAATTGTTGCATAGAGAATCCACAATGCTAAACGACGCCAAGCAAGATTTGCCTGATCTTTTACGGGGACAAAAAATGCACCCACCATAGCTTTCACTTCAGGCCAAAGGGCTGCTATGACAGCAGTAAGTGTCGCGATATGCAAAAAAGCATCGAACGCGAGACTCTGAACTTCCCATCCCAAAAATTCAGGAATTAAAATAAGAAACCCAGAGCTTGAAATGGGAAGAAACTCTGTCACTCCCTGCACAATTCCAAGAACAATCGCGTGAAAAATGGTCATAGCTAATCAAACTTTATTGTCTGTCCTGTTTTGAGACTCCCAGATTGCGGAACGGGAACATCCTTATCTTCAGGCAACAATCGTACTGGAGCTTCTTCAACAGGCTTCACAGATTCTGCAGGTACAGCCGGTTTTGGCATTTCAGATTTTGAATGAGACAAGTCAAGCGAAGGGGCAGAAGAGACATTTGGAACATCCTTTGATTCTTGAGAAGGCACAGTTGGCTTTGGTTCTTGTATTTCGGGTGACTTCTTTTTGTGTGTTCGTTTACGTTTTCCTGGCTCTGTTTTTGTCTCCTTTGAGGAACTTGGAGGAGTCTGGTTCCCTTCCCCACGACGCTTCTCACGAATTTTCTCAAGACAGTCTTTACAATACAATGGTCGAGATGGGTCAAGTTTTACTCCAGCAGTAAAATCCGTTGCACAATCTGAGCATGTGTAAGAATAGGTCTCCTTTGGATTTCTTGATCGTGAAGTTGAAGATGTTGATTCTTTTGTATTTTTTTCCTCTTGAGAAGCAGGCGTTGGTGCAGCTACCGGCGTTGGTGCAGCTACCGCAACCTCTTTAACCGCTTCTGTTGGTTTTGTTTTTTCTAATGCACCAAGACTAATAGATGGTTCATCTGGAAGACGTTCTACATCTTTACCTTCCGATGGTGTTGGTGTTGGAGCTTTAGCTACGGGAGCCTTTCCTTTTCCCCCCTTACGTTCATCTCGTACAATCGTAATACAATCATCGCAATAAATAGGTCTTGATCGATCAAGCTCAACTGGAAGTACTACTTGCGCATTACAACGTGTGCAGTTGTATTCAAAACGTGGCTTTCCTCCTGAAGAAGCTTTACTTGCCTGTTTCTTATCTTCAGCTACCTTCATCATCTCATCAACGTTTGCATTGGACATTCCACTCCAAACAAGAATATTCTCTTCGATTTCCGCACGAGGCTTTGCATAGCGCTCTCGAGAGATCTTAATCACTTTTTCTGAAGAATGTGTAACCTGGGCAATTGGTGGCAAGGTAATGGCTGAGAATGGTTGACTTGTTACTCCATCAATCAACAACTTTATATAAATATTATACTTTGGCAGATTGATAATATCTTCCGGAGTAAAGCGTGGCATAAACTCCGCCTCCATAAACGTCGCATCCGGAGAACCCACTCGAAATGTAATCATGGTTCCAACGTTTCCAAAAACCGCATCACGCACAGGCTCTGTTAACTGCGCAATGTACTGATGCGCCATGGTCAAACAGAGACGGTATTTACGTGCCTCAGACAAAATTCCTGCGAATGACTCTACAGCAAAGTTTTGAAACTCATCGACATACAGATAAAAATCGAGACGCTCATGCTCAGGTGTATCCACGCGTTCCATCGCGGCAAGCTGAATCTTTGTAATAAGCAAACCTCCCAAGAGGCGTGAATTATCTTCTCCGATACGACCTTTCGAAAGATTGATAATCAGAATCTTTTCTGTATCCATGATCTCGCGAATATTGATCGTTGATTTTACTTGCGCGACAATATTTCGAATCACTCCTGCAGACAAAAATTGACCGATCTTGTTTTGAATGGCAGCTGTTGCCTCTGTTGCATACTTCTCTGTCCAAGAGGCAAATTCACTTACCCAAAATTGTTTCACCACAGGATCCTTCACATTCCCCACAATACGTTTTCGATACTCTGCGTCGGACATCATCCGGTTAATACCAAGCATTGTCTGACCCTGGTTATCCAACAGCGCTAATAACGTATTATTGAGAATATATTCCATTCGACTGGACCACATATTTTCCCAAATCTTGGCAAAAACCGCCATCATTCCAGAAGCCACAAGATGCTTATGTCGTTCATCAACCGCTTCAAGAATATTAAACCCAACCGGATATTCAAGATCGGCTGGGTTAAAATAGACAACATCATTCAATCGCCAACTGGGAATATAATCAATAAGCTTCTCTGCGGTATCTCCATGAGGATCCACATAACAGCACCCATGGCCTGCGTAAATATCAGATAACGTAAGATTCTCGAGTAGGACTGATTTTCCCATACCCGTTTTTCCAATCACATACATATGACGACGTCTGTCATCGGTTTTGACACCGAACTTCGTCATCTGATTTCGGAAATTTGTTTTCGCGAAGTAATTTACTTCGTTCTCGTGATCATGATTGTATGACATGTAATATCTAGATAGGAAGATTTGGAGGAACGACATCTGATTCATCTGTAGAATGCTTCTCAGGAATTTTTGGTTCTACAAGATCTGCAAATGGATCAACCTCCTCTTGTTTCTGAGATTCAAAATTAACTTCAAAGGCCTCGGGTAATTCTGTTTGTGTTTCAACATTCAATAAACGCTCATCTTCAATTTCAGAGACGTACTGTTTCACTGGAGCATGAATGCGAGGAAGCGATTCCTCAAGCGGTTCATCAGCCACGGGTGAAAATGCAAAACCAGATGACTCACTAGAAAGAGACATGTCTTCGCTCCCCCCCATCGCCGAAGCTGGTTCTTTATGAAAAGGAAGAGTGTCTTCCAAGAACGTGATAGGCAAACCAGTAGGTGGTTCACCTCGCTTTGATTCACTCTTTTTAACTAATGGCGCCTTCATGGTAATAGTTGGAAAATGCCAAAGTGTTGCAAGCTCTTCAATATTCAAAAAGATCGGATTGGCACCAACCCCCCAACTTCGCCCTTGATACGCTTTCATCAAGCGTGCTTGTTTTACTGTATAAACCCATCGCATCCAGAAATAATCATCTTTTGGAACCTGAGGGATAAACAGCGTAAACTTATTCAAGTTTAAATGCGTATATTGATTCAGGACTCCTTTCACAATCCCTGTTCGTTCAACCTTCACAAAAGCATTTTTCTGAGCTACATACAGAACACGAATCTTCACTCCAAGTCCAATCTTTGTAGCTTTTGCCAAAATAGCCTCTGCTTCATCTTTTTGTGGAAGAGTCATCTTGAAAACCTTCCACTGATCTACTTCTGATGATTCTCCTGCTGCACCAAACAATCCTCCTAAATCGACACCAACAGCATGTTCTATAACACCAGCTGGCCATGCCAAAACAGACCCAAGCCCTTGAAGAAACATGTTTTGTTTCGGCTTGTCTTCATCTCCGTAGATCTTTCGGACATGTTTCAGACTTTCTTTCTGCCAATCTTGATTAGAAGGTTGTACAACAAACTGCATCCAAAAATGTTCTCCTGCTCGCATCTTTGCCATTTGTTCAAGCGTCAGTCCAAGTGGATCCTTAATTTCCTGTGTCATTCGATCCTCAAAGTCTACATAGGTTCTAATTGGATAAATAGAACTGTTTTCAAGAGTTATCTCTCCACCCCACATCTCGTGTGTGTCATTTGGGAATTCATTTGGAAATTCTTTTGCATAATCTTCTACCTCCGAAATTTCTGCATCTGGATAATGGGCATAAATACCGGCTTCAATAATATCGCGAAAACGAGTCTGCGTTCTTACAATAAACTGAATGTATCCTTCTGAAGAAACAATCTCAAATGAAAAGACAGGATGAAGTTTTCCACCAATCCAATGTTCCTTCCATGTAATAGAAGACTTCGCAGCGTAGAGTGAAGAAAAAAGATTCTCAAGCGCCTTTGGTGTTTGCTCCGTCATGCTTGGAACATCAATCGCAAGAAGGGTGTACTTTAATTTCCCAACATACATTCCACGACGATTGTTAAGCCACATCGCCACAAATCCCCACCCAAGGGTGACAACAATAGGAATCCATCCAAACCAAATCAAGATGTCGTACAAAATCACATCAATCGGTTGACTGAAGAAACTACCATTGCTTGACGCAATCTGTGTAGCTTGGCTTACAATAGGAATGACAAACATGGGAAGCATAGATAAATCTATTGTATCAAAAAACCGGGCAAGAACCCAGTTTTACATCTACACCCTGTGTGTTACTTTTTTCGGAATAACTCCCATGTGACTAAGAGCGGACTGGCAAGAAAAATAGAAGAATAGGTTCCAGTTCCTATTCCAATGATAAGAGCAAGCGCAAATGGACGTGTGCTATCCCCACCAAAAAGGAAAATGGCGAGAAGCGCGAGGATTGTTGTTAAACTTGTATTGATAGATCGAGTAATCGTCTGCTCAATACTCACCTCAACTGTCTCTTCAAACGTATCTCCAACACGTTTCAGGAGGTTTTCACGTGTTCGGTCAAATACCACAACCGTATCATTAATCGAATATCCAAGAATCGTTAATATCGCAGCAACGAATGCTGTACCAATCTCCCAGCCGTAAAAATATCCTAGTACAGAAAAAGCTCCAACGGTAATAATGACATCATGGAAGGCAGCAAGGATTGTGAGAAACCCATACTTCCAAGAAGCTACAGGTTCTGTAACTTTTCTGAAAGACCAGGCAATATATAATGCGATTAAAAGAAGGGTTACCACAATTCCTGTCGTTGCAGTGCGACGAAGCTCATCACCAACTACCGGTCCAATCGAATCAAAACGAAGCTCTTCAACGACCCCAACTTTATCATTTAAGACAGAAAGGAGTGTCTGGTGTTCCTCTTCGGTCAGATCTTCTGTACGAATAATCAATCCTTGTTCTCCACTATTTTGGATACTCAAATTTGAATACCCAGCATCACTCATTTGTGTGCGAACATCTTGAGCTGTCACGCCTTCCTGGACAGTGACTTCTAGAAGACTTCCTCCCGTAAAGTCGATCCCGAAACGTATTCCTATCGTCAATACACAGACAATACTTGCCACTACAAGAGCTCCAGAAAGAGCAAACCAGATTTTTCTATTTGAAACAATATTCATTTTCATACTATGACCGTTTAACACCAAAGAGACTTGGTTTTCGAATCCCTTTCCAGAGCAACAAAGACTTGAGGTACACGCGTGAAACTACGATGGCCGTAAACATACTAAGAATCACACCAATGGAAAGTGTTAGTGCAAATCCACGAATAAAGCTTGAGCTAAACCAATAGAGTACACCAGCCGCAATTAAGGTTGTTACATTTCCGTCACGAATTGCTGTCCAAGCTCGCTTAAAGGCTTCATCAACTGAGGAGATAAAATCTCTTCCAGCTGCATATTCTTCTTTAAATCGCTCAATGATCAATACGTTTGCATCTACCGCAATTCCAAGCGAAAGAACGAGTCCAGCAATTCCTGCTAATGTGATTGTGACACCAAATAAACGATATGCTGCAAGGTTTAAGAAAGCAAAGAGTAACAGTGCCACAACAGCAACAAGACCTGGAAGGCGATAAGCAGCGATCATATAAAGCGCCACAAGCAAGAATCCAAATAGCCCCGCAACAATACTTTTTTGAAGAGATGAGGCTCCTAATGTTGGTCCAACTGTTTGTTGAGAAAGAAGATTAACTGGCACGGGGAGCGCGCCGGCATTTAATCGTTGAGCCAAGAGCTTTGCTTCTTCAACGGTAAAGTCACCAGTAATCACCGCTCGACCACCATAAATTGCTTGCTGAACGACCGGCGTTGAAATAGGAACACCATCAAGGAAAATCGCAATAGGTTCCCCTATATGTGCCTCTGTGAGTTGACCAAAGAGGTCTCCTCCTTCTGCGTTAAACGTGAGTGCAACATGGGCAGTTCCAGTATTTTGGTCAAACTCTACTCCCGCTCTCTCTAAATATTTTCCAGACAGTTCCGTATTTACCCATGGAGATGGGGTTGGAATAATGTCATAGATAGTACTCAAAGGCATCAGTACACGCTGAATTGTGTATGCCTGTGTAGATCGTTGATCTTGTTTGTAAATAAGATGAAATCCAAATTCTGATTCGACAACATCAGAAATCTCACCAACGTCTAACCCGGCAGCTGCAATACTAAACGTTGTCACATAACTATCAGCCGTCGCCCATCCGAGACCTCCCTCATTTGAAGCAGCTGAAGGATCCGTTGAATATTGTTTTGCGAGCTCTGCAAAATTATCGACGGTGACTTCATCCTTAATTTTGTTTATTTGAATAGATGCCTCTAGTGTAGAAATATCACTGACACATCCTGTAGCTCCTTTAAAACAGACAAGAATGTGTGAAAGCTCCATTTCAATCTGCTCACCAGGACTCAGATACTTAAAGAGACTAATGCCATCATCATTCTCAATCAAGTTTCTGTTTACTTGTCCTGTATAGAGTCCACGCTGTTTAATAAGTACTGCATAATCAGAATAGTAGGAATCAGCAGTAATATTTTCTATAATCCCTTTCGTCGTATCTTTATTTCGTTCTGTACTAAACTCTGCAACAAGCGCATCAAAATCCTCACCCGCAAGTGCGTTATTTAGAACTGTTTGCGCGGAAGCACGCTCCCCTTCATTGAGCGCAGCAAGCTGAGCCAGCTCATCTTCTGTAGGATCTTCCACAACTTCGGATCCTGGTTCTTTAAATTCAAGAACGGGTGTTTCTCCAATTAGATTAATTGCATCGGAAACATCTAAGACACCTGCAAGTTCGATAATAATCCGATATGTGCCTCCAGTCGTCGTTGTTTGCACAACAGGCTCAGAGACACCAAATGCGTTCACTCGACGTTCGATCACATCACGGACACCTTCGAGCGCATCAATTCGATCCTCATCTGGAATTTGAGACATGTCTGCCTCATAAATAAGATGTGTTCCCCCTTGAAGGTCAAGGCCTAGTCGAAAAGGCTCATCTACCAACGTGAGTGGGAGCCAACCAGTTTTTGCTTCTACAAACTGAGCTCCTTGATTCCAAATGCCAGGAAAATCATAAAACCCCATGGTAAGTGTAGCAAGAAGAGCGATCACTGCGAAAAATCGAGGTTTCCAATTTTTTTGCTGAACTTTCTTTGTCTTTTTCTTTAATTTCCAAGTTTGCATAGAGAAATATATATCGGCGATAGTGTAAGGGATTACGACCTCTCTCGCAAGTGGACAACCGTTGACGAGGCTTTGGAGTTATGATTGAGTGAAGGCTCACCCATGGAGCAATCATGCCAGTATTCAGCACAGATGGATGGGTCTATGACCAGCAAAATCCAGCGATCGTGCTGGATCAGCTCCCAGGGGAGCTCGTGGACAACTTGGGCACGAGAAGTCTTATCGACAAGCTCTATTTAGAAGGAGGCAAAGCACTCGGCCTTTCAATCTGTGATCGACTGGCTCGTGGATCGAATCATCTGTGCGTCCCCTCCTGGATTTCACTTCCTTCCACCACACCATGGCACAATCCAACACCTAAATTCACAGATTGGATCCAGGTAGAAGAATCCAGGATCAAGGTTCGTAGCTCAACCTTTTGGGAAGATTGGCTTAGTGGCAACAGTGGAGAACAACACTCCCGAACAATTCTTCACACATCACGAGTCATGAATCATGCCAGAGAAATTTCTAATGGACGCCACCCAGTAGTCCTTCAGAAATTCATCGACGGGATTGGTATCGTTGTGGATATCGCTTTCAGTCAGATCCTTAAGCGACCCATCATCCGGATATCAACCGGAAGAGAAGAATTGCGTACTGATGGAATACGCACTTTTACTTCTGCCACCAGAGATCACGAGGGTCGTCATGAAGTAATTGATCCCATCAGCGGTACATTCCTTCTTGATCATTGTGCAGGAGAACTCTTCACGGGATCATGTCTCACCTTCCCTCTTCTGCGTCTCGCTCAGGAACTCTGGGAACACGTCAACGCATTGGGGATTTCGTTCGGAGTTCAACTTGAGTTGATCATCCACCCAGATACTCCTGAGGTCTGGCACCTCGTTCAGATACGTCCATCTCCGAACCATGTTCGATGTCATGGAGCACCCATACAATCACTCAAGAATACTCTTGTAACAACACCTGCTGTCAATCGAGCATTCTTGTGTAAAGGTACTGCATGTCTAACATCAACAGACATCGCAAGATGGCTCCTTTATGCTGGATCTGGTGGAATTGAGTACGCAGTCAATCAGACAAACACGCGTTTCAATCCAGAACAGATTCTTTTCTGGCAGAATGATCCTCATCCAGACTATGGCTCATTCATGATTCGAGCCGCTTTTCAAGCTGGTGCCGTCATTCAGATCACTCGACGAGTGATCGCTATTAGCACCACACATAGTGGGATCAACGTACATGCCCTCATGCCCGATTTTGATACAGGAATTTCCGGCGGAGGGATCATTGCAATCCCAGACAATGTTCACCAGTACATTGTCCGGAAGCTCCTCGCTAGGACAAGAACCATTCACGCAATTTCTGACGGACTTGTCGGACAGATCGCTCTCATCTGAGCCCATATACTGGGCTCTTTTCATTTCTAAAAACACTGGGGATTCCCAGTGTTTTATGCTTACCAAGAACTACTTGATCCTCCACCACCTGACGATCCTCCACCAAATCCTCCGCTTCCGCCACTTCCACCACCAGATCCTCCACTAAAGGGACCACCAGAATTCCACCACTTTCCCCCGCGTTTTTTGACTGAAGGAAAGGTGCCTTTGGCAAGAACTGTGTGAAGAATCAACGCAAATGCTCCATCAAGAAGCCAAGCAATCCAATTTGCTCCTACGAAAAGAAGTGTTGCAAATGCAATAAGAGGTAAGATAGGTGACTTTTGTATTTTCTCTCTCTTCTCCTTCTTCATTGATCCATAGAGCACTCCAAGAATAGAGAAGAGCAGATAAATGATTACTCCTCCAAGAATCGTTGAGGCGTACGGAGATTCCTTTTTGGTGACTTGCCCAAAGCCCTCTTCCTCTGCCTCTAATTGAACTTCACGCGAGAGTTCATCAATCGCAAGTTGAACACCTGTTTCATAATCCCCTTCTTTGAATGAAGGAACCATGAGATTTGTCAGAATGGAAAGCGCATTCGCATCCGTCACACGCCCCTCCAAACCATATCCAACTTCAATCCGAGCTTGATGATCACCAGAGGAAATGAGAATCAACAAACCATTATCCGCTGGATCTTGCCCAATGCCCCACGCACGAAAAATCTTGTTTGCATACTCTGCCAGATCTTCATCCTCCAAGGTTGGAATGGTCAATATACCTATTTCAGCTGATGTCTGCTCTTCAAGATCCGTCAGTTGTTGAATCAATTTTGTTTCAAATTCAGCTGAAAAAATCTCAGCATTATCAAGAATATATTGCGTTGGAGCGACCGGCACATCTAAGGCAAAGACAGGAAATGGAATGCTAATGACAAACGCAAAAATGAGGAGCAAACGCTTCATAGACTAGAAGTTGAAATCTACGACAGGAGCAGATTCTGCACCTTCATTAGACTCAAAATAGGGATACGCTGTGAACGCAAATAGGTTAGCTACAAAGCGACCAGGAACTAATGCAATAGCTGTGTTATAGGGAAGTACAATCTCATTATAATCCTTTCGAGCCACCGCGATACGATTCTCTGTTCCTTCTAATTGAGATTGAAGTGTTAAAAAATTCTCTGTTGCCGTAATGGCTGGATAGGCTTCAACGGTCACAAGTAAACGTGAAACCGCTGAATCAAATGCGCTGGACGCTGCCATCTGCTCATCAAGAGAAGCTGTGCTGCTAGCTTGTGTATTGAGCCAATTTGTCCGCGCTTCTGTCACTTCTACGAGCACGCCTTTTTCGAAGTTTGCTGCTCCCTCAACAGTCGCGATTAGTTGTGGAATCAAATCAGCCCGTCGCTGATACTGTGTCTCAACCTGTGCCCAACCCGCATCTGCCGTTGTGCGCAATTGAATAAAACCATTATAGGTTCCAATAAACCAAGCGATAATGGCAAAGATAACAAGTCCGACGACACCTAATACGATCAGCGTTGGTGAAAATTGCTTTTTCATAAGATCAATGAAGAAGAATAAATAGAATAAAGAATAAGAGACTGTAGGATAATTATACCCCATACTACCATCTGGAACGAAGTTTTTCGACTTTTATGGCGTAAGGTATACATTGAAGCAATCATTCCTAAAGAACTTCCAAACAACGTCATGAAGTAGAGCGAGCGCTCAGAAAGACGGCGACCAGATTGCACAGCTTGAATCTTATCGATCACCATCACGAGATACACACTACTATTGAGTCCTAATAAAATTGATACGAAGAGCGGAACATTCAAAAAACTCTTACTCGCAAATGTGCCTAGCAGTGCAAAAATAATCCAGAGTAGTATCCCTTTTTTGTCTACGGGTCTAAAGAATGATTTCATACGTTTACGTCTTGTCTCTCGTATCCAAACTTTTCTTCGTGAATAAGTTTAATTTTATCGGGAATAAATTTGTACCAAACATGATCAGGCAAAACGACCCCCATTTCAGAAACGTACATTTTTTGTTTTTTCTCCATCCATTGTTTTATGAGCTCCTCTGACGGATTTTCAACCTGCATAGCCATGCCTGCCATCTGTACCCCCTCATCTAATTGATGAGCTGAATGAGTCACTGTAATTGTCACGGCAACACGCGAGTACTGTCCATCAATCGCCAAAGAATGTCGGCGCACAGTTTTACTCATCCAATACACATTCAGCTCCTCATCAAACACATAAATCACATCCGCTACCCATGGACCATTCTCATCTACGATCCCCAACGACATCACATACCCCCGCCCAAGAACCTGCCTTGTTATTTGCGTAAGTTCTTCATTCATAGAACCAGATTTTATCACAAAACCGCCTGGCAAGCTGAGCTTGATCCAGGCGGTTTTGATTTATGCCCCGTGGCACTTTTTAAATTTCTTTCCTGATCCGCAGTGGCATGGATCGTTGCGACCGATTTTTGGTTCGTTTGAATCTGTTGAAGATGCTCGGGTTTCTGTTCCACCATCGCTTGTCTTCTTCGCGCCTTGCAAAGTAATACCAGCTTTTTGAAACACAGAACGTCCGAGTTCAGCTTGGACTTTCATGTCCACCGCATGCTTGGCGTACTTAAAGAACGTCTGTGTAATCTCATTGTTAATCGATCCGAGTAACTGCTGAAAAAGGTTATACCCTTCTTTTTTGTACTCAACCAGCGGATCACGCTGACCGTAGCCCTGAAGACCAATTCCTGTTCGTAATGCAGACATGGCGGCAAGATGATCAATCCAGAGAATATCAATTGCTCTCAAGAGTACTCCTCGCTCAATGGCGTACACACTTTGACGATCTTCAAATACATCAGATAAAGAATCATATTGTGTTCGGATAAGATCCATAATCTTCCCGATCACAATTGAACGCCCCTGTGCCAACTCTTCCTTGTCCTTTGTTGCTTCTTGCCCTAGATCTGCAAGTTCTATTTTTTGGGCATCACTAAGCGAAACAATCGAATTTACAGATTCAACAATCTCCTTCACATCCCAACTTCCCGTCGGTCCAATTTCAGAAGAATGGAATAACACAACTTGTTCAATCTCTCCCTCAATAATATCAAGAATCCGGTCACGAAGGTTTGCTGGCTCATGCGCGAATGTTTCAAGAACCTCTCGGCGTCGCGCATAAATAATTTCACGATGCTTATTCAACACATCATCGTATTCAAGAAGATGCTTTCGTGAATCAAAATGATGTCCTTCCACACGTGTTTGTGCTTTTTCAATAGAACCAGAAATCATCTTTGCTTCAATCGCCTGATCATCTGGGATTCCAAGCCGATCCATCATCCCCTTTGCGCGATCCGAACCAAAGATCCGCATAAGACTGTCTTCCATAGAAAGATAGAACTGCGTATACCCTGGATCTCCCTGTCGCCCTGAACGCCCACGCAACTGATTATCGATGCGTCTGGAATCATGACGCTCTGTTCCAATAACATGAAGGCCACCGAGTGCCACCACTTCTGCTTCCTCCTCTTTTGAGGAAGGCACTCCTCCAAGTTTAATGTCCACTCCACGTCCTGCCATGTTTGTCGCAATGGTGACGGATCCTTTACGACCGGCTTGGGCAATAATTTCTCCTTCACGTGCATGATTTTTTGCATTTAAAACTTCGTGTCGAATTCCTGACTTAGTGAACAAGGCAGAAACCATTTCATTTTTTTCTACGCTCACCGTTCCAATCAAGACAGGTTGACCCTTTTCTTGATACTCCTTTACGTCACGGGCAAGTGCCATAAACTTCCCTACTTCTGTCTTATAGACACGATCCTGTGCGTCTGTTCGATTGATTGGCCGATTGGTTGGAATCTCAACAACTTCCAAATTATAAATCTTTGAAAACTCCTCTGCTTCTGTGGCAGCTGTTCCTGTCATTCCAGACAATTTGTGATACATGCGAAAGAGATTTTGGAACGTAATCGTTGCCATGGTTCGACTTTCGTTTTTGATGTTCACCCCCTCCTTTGCTTCAATGGCTTGATGGATTCCTTCAGAGAAACGACGCCCTTGCATAAGACGCCCTGTAAACTCATCCACAATAATCACCTCCCCCTCCTTCACAACATAATGCACATCGAGCTGGTAGTTTGCGCGGGCTCGAAGAGCTGTGTCCGCAAAGCGTTGATACATTCCTTGATCGATCGCGTACAAATTTTCAATCCCAAGCGCGCGTTCAATCTTTTCAATCCCTTCTTCCGTAAGCGTGGACGCCCGCATCTTCTCATCAATGTTAAAATCTTCGTTCTCCTTTAATGTTTGTGCGATCTGTGAAAAACGCACGTACAAGTCATTCGATTTTTCCGCAGGCGCAGAAATAATAAGCGGTGTCCGCGCTTCGTCCACCAAAATAGAATCGATTTCGTCGATGATCGCGTAGTGAAGTTCACGCATCACACACTGATCAAGAGCCGGCGCCATGTTGTCACGCAAATAATCAAATCCAAACTGGTTGTTTGTTCCGTAGGTAATGTCTGCGTCATACGCTTCCTTTCGAGAGCATGGTCGCAGATAATCCTCTTTCACCGCAAAACTTCCGGTTTGATCTCGTTCCTTGTCTGCCTCTGATTCCTCAAGACTTCCCTCCACGTGCTTGAATGCAGGGTCATACATGAGTCCGCCGTCTTGCTGAATACAACTAATACTCATCCCAAGAAAATCGAATACCTGCCCCATCCAAACAGCATCACGTCTAGCTAAGTAATCGTTCACGGTTACAAGGTGACACCCTTGTCCACGTAGAGCGTTGGTATACAAAGCGAGTGTGGCGGTCAATGTTTTTCCTTCTCCTGTACGCATCTCCGCAATCTGTCCGCGATGCATCACAAGCCCACCAATAAGTTGAACATCGTAGTGACGTTGCCCCAATGTGCGCTTTCCTGCTTCGCGTACAACCGCAAACGCCTCATGCACAAGGTCGTCAATCACTTCACCTTGCGCAAGACGCTCTTTAAATTCGACCGTCTTTGCCTTGAGCTGTGCATCTGTAAGACCTTGCAAAGACGCTTCAAACGCGTTTATTTTTGCAACATCTCCCTCGAGCGAACTCAACATTTTCTTATTTGGATCTCCAAAAATGACCTTTAAAATCTTTGACATACGCGCAGATTATGCGTCTTTTAGTTGATTTTTGCAAGGAAGCAATCCACAATTGATTGACATATGGAATTATTTCCCATATGTTACTTCATCCTGAGAATATCTCTGGACATGGAGAAGAAATGCCCTTTCCACCACTTCATCCGTCGATAGCACCAATTGCTGATACAACTGAGCAAATGCTCCATCCTGGCTACTACTTCACAGGCTTCGGCTGGGAAGCGGTTCCGCCACTCATTCTGTTGTGTATTGTGAGTTTCCTCATCGGAATACATAAACCAGAATCGAAGAGACAGAGCTCCGCTCTCTTGGGTAGCATGCTCATGATCTGCATCCCCACTGGGATCTGGGTCGGCGAGTTTGGATCCTTATGGGGCGTATGCGCCTTAATCATCACCTGTATCACGCTCATGATCGGAATCAAGATGTCCGAGAGTGAACCAGTAAGTCCTCAGACCAATCTCGACGACGAACAGATCAAACGTGTCATGGATCTGGCCAAAAGTACTCCCGTCGACGACCCTCTGCGACAACAACTACTCGACCTGGCAACTGGGGCACTCCCCAGGCTCGTCGCGAAGATCGCTCTGCACACAAAGGGTCTTGAGCAATTGCGACCCCTGATCGAGAAGTTACCCGAGAATATGTCGAACTGGTCCATGGCGCAAAAAATCGTCCGCGAGCGCTTCGACGCACTCGTTTCCAGGCATGCCAGACTCCAGAGTCTCGAGTCGAATTGTCGGGAACAGCTCGACGCCCTGGAGGCAGTCATGCTCGACCGCAGTCTCACGGGCATGACAAACACCGATCTCGACGACCAATACACAGCCCTCATGAGGGCGGTCACCAATACCTTGCAAGACGCCCAAAGCGAGGATCATGCTCACGCCGAGGTCAATAAGTCCCTCGAAGATCCCATCGATCTCACCCGCCGTCGCAACGCTTCGGCACGTTCCAAGCAGGAACAGTAGCCGACCTACATCAGCACCGATAACGCACGGTGCTTTTCTATTTGAAAACGGGGTCGCCCCCGTTTTCACTATTTTTTGTCTGGCCGAATATCGACACCGAATATCGACACTGAGTGACGATATTAATACTAACATTAGGTCGAATGTATAAGTTCATAACATAAAAGCGAAGTCAGACGACTTCGCTTTTTACTTTTATTTTTTGTCTGGTCGAGCAGCCCGCTTGTGTTTATCGTTTAATTTTTCTTTGTGACTTTTTAATTGTCTGCGAATCTGATCTCGCACGACGATAATGGCGTGGTATAAATCTTCTTCTTCGGTTGTGGCACGCAACTCACTTCCTGGGATATTGAGCTGAAACTCTGCTCTATAAAATGGGCCTTTTAGATGATGTTTTGTGGATTTTCCTACTTCCACACGAAGTTCTGCGGCTGGCTCGAAGTCTTTTGTGAGTTTTTCCAGTACCTCTACTTGAGAGTTAATACGGGACTTAATCGCGTCGGTTAAGGGCATGTTTGTGCCCAAGATGGATATAATTCGCATAGAACATTAAAAACCTACATACATTATTTCCTCCTGTAACAGGATACCATATTCGTTCCGAGCACGCGTCTTTATGAGTGCTACAAGTTGCATAACCTCATCTGCGGTTGCAGAACCCGTATTCACCACAAAATTCCCGTGCACCTCACTCACTTGTGCATCCCCAATCTTCTTTCCTTTGAGATCAAGATTGTCGATGAGCCAGCCGGCAGAGAGCTGCCGGCGTGACTGCATCTCTGAAGGTATATCGAGTTTTGTCATCAGACGTTGCAGTTCCTCGTCACTTTGAATCTCATAGTTCTTGAACATACACCCAGCTGAACCAGCTCCTAAGGGTTGAGATATTTTTCGTTTCATGAGTTTGTCGTCGAGTTCCATCTTTAACTCTGTTACATCCCCTTCTTCAAGCTCGAATGTCGCTGACAAGACAATATCCGTAGAGTGCTTGATTGCAGACTCACGATAGCCAAATTGAAGATCATTCTGTGTCAATTCAATAATTTGATTCTCGCGCAGCACTTGAACACTTACAAGATGATCTTTCATCTCTCCCCCGAAGCACCCTGCATTCCCACGCACTCCCCCACCAATTGTTCCAGGTAATGTGATCGCCCATTGGAACCCCTTAAGTCCAAGCATTGCTGTCGCGCGAGCAAGCGCAGAAGAAAGCACCCCCGAATCAGCTCGTACTTGAGTTCCTTGGATCTCATACGTTCGCATCGCCATCTTGATCACAATCCCATCAAACCCCTCATCTGAAAAAAGAAGATTTGACCCTCCACCAAAAACAAATATTTTGATTTGATGTTCTTTGGCAATGCTTAGAACTCGCTGAAGTTCCTCAAGCGTCCTCACATCTGTAAACCACTTTGCCGGCCCCCCAATACGAAAGTTCGTGTGCTTTGCCATAGGCTCGTATTCCACACATCGAGAGCCCAGCACCTCATGGAGTTGTTCTGTTATGGTCATACCAATTTTCGCGCTAAGTCATCAATATCCCCTGCTCCCATAATAAGAATAACGTCACCAGACTGAACCTGTTCGCGCAATTTCGAATCTGCTTCCTGCAGATCTTTTGCAAAGCGAACATTTTTTGCCGGATCGTTTTGTTGAATCGCTTTTACAAGATCTGATGAACTTACATCATGTTCTTCATTCCTTCCTGCCACGTCATAAATCTCGCTCACGATCAGTACGTCAGCAAGCGGAAGCGACTCCACAAACTCATCGAATAATTTCTTTGTTCGATCATGTTGATGTGGTTGATAGCACAAGACCACGCGTCGCCCCGGAAAAAACTCGCGCGTTGCCTGAATGGTTTGTGTGATCGCGCTTGGATGATGTCCGTAATCTGAAATCACGTCTGCCCCATGCCACACCCCCACGCGCTCAAACCTCCGCCAAATGCCAGGGAACATTTTGAGCGCACGTCGACAGGTCTCAAACGGAACCCCAAGTTCCATCGCGGCACTTGTCGCAGCAAGCGCATTCATCATATTGAACGCTCCTGGAACGATCAGTTCCAGGTCGCCTAGGTGCACCTCATCCCCCTCGTTTCTAAACACAGGAACACGTTGCGAGCCAGGTTCCATGGTGCGGTTGCGTCCAAAATAATCGGAGACAACATCAATTCCATACCCAATCCCACGAGAGAAGCGTAGTGGGCGAATCCCCTCATCCTGAACATTAAAGATGGTCATCCCCTTCCCTTGCAGTGTATCGACAAACGTTTGGAATGTTTCTTGAATGTGCGAGAGATCCCGATAATAATCCAAATGATCTTCTTCAATATTTGTAAGCACAATCATTTCTGGCGCAAAATTCAGCATGTTCGCGCGATACTCACATCCCTCCAACACAAAAAAACGTCCACCCCCAAAACGAATATTTCCGTCTTTAAATCCTGGCACCATTGAGCCGACCAATACCGTTGGATCATACCCAGCGGAAACTAAGATGGAACCGAGCATAGCAGTCGTTGTACTCTTTCCATTTGTTCCTGTGACTACAATAGTTGAGAATGATTTTGAAATCTCTCCAAGCACCTCAAAATTTGAGCGATCAGGAATCCCTCTCTCTTGTGAGGCAACACGCTCCACATTTGTTTCTGGGACGGCTGGGGAATGAATCATGAGATCAACATCGTCCGCGATATTTGAGCCCGCATGCCCCGAATAGACCTTTGCTCCTCGAACTTCAAGATCGTGTGTAATCGGACTCAGATGCATATCCGATCCGCTCACCTGTACACCTTCATGCAAAAACCACTTTGCAAGCGCGGACATCCCTATCCCGCCAATTCCCACAAAATGGACGTGTTTATGTGTTTGAAACATACGTGAACAGTCTATCATATCACTGGAAAAAAATGATATGATCTATGAAAAAAGCACCAACCAGAGATGGTCAGTGCAGAGAAGGACGAGGAGCATTCGCTCCCGTCACTTGAGACAGCCAGGTGTAGATCTGATCAGCCTGGATCGTAGACCAGACAATGGCACCATCGGGACCGTGATGGAGATTCCATGTAAACAGTCCCCGTGTCCCCTGATATCCACGAAACATCGGTGTATACCCAAGATCATCATGCAGGATCGATCCAAGGATCGATCCATCATCTCCGAGGAGTATCTCGCGACATTCAATGCCTAGTGGGAGCTTCCACTCACAGTTGGAGCCAACGACGCGCAGTGACACGACTTGATCAGAGTCAGTGGACTCACTGATCTGCACAGCCACTGACAACTCATCTTTGGACCAGGCTATGGTTGGGACATCGACAGAAAAGACTCCTTCATACAGAACCTTTCCCGTACTCATGACAAGGCGACGTGTGCCTTGCGTAGTACCACGAGGATGAATCAACAACAGGAGCGTTTTTCCTCTAGGAGAAACCCAAATCTCTTGAATCGTTCCGTCAACACCAAAAGGCTCAGCGGACGGTTGTCCTGGCTCAGATAGCCAGGATTGAGTTGATCGAGTCACTGAAAGGAACAGCTTCTCGTTCCAAGGAACGGCCTTCGAAACAGACAGTTCTTTCGGAGGGTTTATCTGGAAAAAATGAGAAATTCCCAGCACCCCAACCTGGTAGCAATACTGCAACCCTTGAATTCGTTCGAGAACACAGAGTCGCTCACCACCACTGATCACTCGAGCTCGCTCACTTACCGGCCAAAGACCCCACGAAGTGAGATAGAAATGTTGACCTGGTTCGGTCAACAATGTGCCGATGATTGTGCGGTCAACATGCCTCCCCACAGAGATCAGTAGCCGATCAAGTGGGTAAAGAAAGCGACTCCCTTCTGGAGCCACATACCAAATTCCTGTTGGGTATCCCTGTACCCTTCCCCAAACAAGCAGGAAGTGAGCACCAACCTTGAGGATGCGCGAACCATCTGTTCCGGGATCGTGTGAGGAACGGAAATATGGTTCCATCACACCGAAGACGGAGTGATGGATAGCTTCCTCCACATACGAAAGAGGAGTTACTTGACCAACATAGTACCCACAAGAACTTACAACCAACTGATCGCCAGAGACCAATTGACCGATTCTCGATGCGGTAGCCGTCTCAGGAAGCGTAGCTACCGTGATTCGTTGACCACGAAAACCCACCCCCCTCATCTGTACAACAGAACTTCTTGGAGGGAATATGAGGTGTGGCATGAGGTCCTCCTTTTATCGGACGCACAGGATGTGCAGGGTCATATAAACCTATCGATTTTAGGGCCCGTTGTCAATGGAGGAACCTTCTCGTAGAATAGAGATACTGTAGTGGGGATAAACCCACACCTGACTCATAAACCTATGTTGTAATAAAAAACATGAATCCCAGAGCTAACTCATGTTTTTATTTCAACCATTATGAACATCGCAGAATTTGATCCAGATATTTCACACGCATTAAACCGTGAACTCACTCGCCAACAGAATGGACTCGAGATGATTCCTTCAGAAAACTTCGTTTCCCCCGCAGTACTTGAAGCTCTTGGATCTATTGCGACGAATAAATATGCTGAAGGATACCCGGGAAAACGTTATTACGGAGGTTGTCATGAAATCGACGTGATCGAACAACTGGCCATTGACCGTGCCAAAGCCCTGTTTGATGCAGAGCATGTCAATGTCCAACCACTCTCAGGAGCCCCTGCAAACCTCGCGGCGTACGTCGCACTCGTCCCTCCTGGAGGAACGATTCTTGGCATGGATCTTTCGCATGGCGGACATCTCACCCATGGCCACCCAGTGACTCATATCGCAAAAGTTTGGAACTTTATCAACTACAAAACGACCCCAGAAGGACTCATTGATTACGAGGAAATTGAACGCATGGCTCGCGAACACAAACCAAACCTCATCCTCGTTGGGTACTCAGGCTATTCTCGGGAGATTGATTATGCACGTATCAAAACAATTGCTGATGAAGTAGGGGCGCTCACGATGGCAGACATGGCACACATTGCCGGACTCATTGCCGCCGGCGAAATGAATAATCCTGTTCCTATTTTTGACATCGTCACAACGACCACACACAAAACCTTGCGTGGACCTCGAGGAGGAATGATCTTATGTAAAAAGGAACATCGCAAGGCTGTCGATAAAGCCGTCTTCCCTGGTCTGCAAGGTGGGCCTCATGAAAACGTTATTGCAGCCAAAGCGATTGCGTTCAAGGAGGCTGCACTTCCAGAATTTAAACTCTATGCGCAGCAGATTAAAAAGAACGCAAAAGTTCTCGAAAGCGTGTTCAACGAGCGCGGATACAAGCTTATGTTCGGCGGAACAGATAACCATCTGTTACTCATGGATGTCACTCCAAAAGGAGCGACAGGACAACAAGCGGAAATTGCGCTCGACAAAGCGGGCATCACCGTGAACAAAAACATGATCCCAGATGATCCTCGCTCACCGATGGATCCATCCGGAATCCGACTTGGAACTCCCGCTGTCACGACACGTGGAATGAAAGAAGAAGAAATGAAACAAATTGGGGCCTGGATGGACGAAGCGATTGTCGCATGGCAAGACGACACAAAACTCGAATCCATCAGACAGGAAGTGAAAGCATTTACATCGAATTTCCCTCTCTACCAAAACCTCACCTACTAAATAAAAAGCACCCCTTCATTGGGGTGTTTTTTATCACAGTGATCTCACAAATGCTTTCAGCTTTTCGAACGCGAGACCACGATGGCTGAGGTGATTTTTTTGTTCGTCGGACATCTGAGCGAATGTGAGATTGAAACCCGTTGGTTGAAAGAGGACATCGTACGGAAGTTTTGCTCGATTCACGCCACGAGGGACTTCAACAACCTGACCTTTCACAACTCCCTCGAACGTAAATTCTTTCCCTTCAGGAGAAACAAGTGCAGCCACACAATGAAACGAGGCACCACGCCGATCCTCTTTCACGTCTTTAAGTTCTTCAAGTGTATGCGCAATCAACTCGTCATCACTCGCTCCCTCTCCTGCCCATCGTGCGGTATACACTCCAGGACGACCATCAAGCGCATCAATCATGATCCCTGAATCGTCCGCCACCGCCCAGTCTCCTGTTTGCTCAGCAACGAATCGCGCTTTCTTAAGGGCGTTCTCTGAAAACGTCACACCGTCTTCAATAACATCCTCTGTCACACCTGCTTCGTCAGCACTCGATACTTCAATCTGTGTTCCATGCAGGAGTTGCCTCATCTCAATTAATTTTCCACTATTATGCGTCGCAAAAATGAGTCGTTTCATATTGACGTTCAGGATATCACGTGATAGATTCATCAGCCACTACTTCAGTGGAAGGAGGAAACATGAAAGCGAAATTTTTGTTCAACGGACATCACATCGGGCTTGTCATGCGAGAAGCATGCAAACGAGCCATGAACCATGCACTGGATCGTTGTTTCGAAGTCGAAGCGGAGGTGAAAGGCGCAAAGGCAGACGGTAGACCGGACTGGGTCACTCCTGCAGACAGGGAGTGTGAAGTCCTCGTGATCAGTCTTCTTCGTGAGCATTTTCCGGACTTCGGCATCATCAGCGAAGAAAGTGATCTCGCCATTGCCTGCACCATCCCAGATGAACTCATCTACTTCACCGTAGATCCCATTGATGGGACCAGCGCCTACAAGCGCCACCAATCAGCGGGTTGGGGTTGCATGATCAGTCTGGTGCACGGATCAGACGTCATCGCTGTGTGTGTTGGGGACGCAAACTCCGGAGAGATGTACTACTATCGACCTGGATCAGACAAGACCCACCGACTCCTTCGGCGCGGAGAACACACCAAAGATGTCCTGTTGGGAGGAGGGTACAACCGACCTCTATCAGAACAGTATCTCCAACTCCGTTCGCTTCCAAGACGGCATTCCTCGCTCGTCCAAGAGATCATCGATGGAGACCTCTTCATGGATGCGGAAACAGCAAACGGATCAATCGGCCTCTCTGAAGCCCGCCGATGGAAGAGTGAAGTTGGCGGAACGATTCTACGTCAATCTGTCGTCACTCCCTGGGACGACACCCCGATCATCGGCATGGACCGCCGTCTGGGTTTTCTCACCTTCATGCTGGATGCTGGAGAAGGCTCCATCAGTAAGTGGGAGCGCCTTCCACCACTTTCAAAAGCAACCGCAACCGCAGAACGAGAAATGCTGATCATTCATGCATCTCGAATTCCGGATCTGGCCGCTTGGTGCCAACGACGTAGCATCACCTTCCAGAACGACTAGATCTGAACCTCCGAGGCTCTCTCCTCGGATTTTTTATTGATAAAAAGCTTTATATCTGATAGTATTCGAGCCGATATCTATGGCAAAACTCCTTGATGGAAAAGCGCTTGGCCTTCGCATTCGTGAGAAGATCAAGACCCGTATACAAGCCCTTCCAACCCACCCTGGGCTGGGAGTCATTTTGGTTGGAAATGACGAAGCCTCACATCTCTACGTCAGCCTAAAACGCCTTGCCTGTGAAGAAGCTGGGATTCTATTTGAGCTCTTTTTGTACCCATCAGAGACTCCGGAAGAAGATCTCATCACGAAAGTTGAGGAACTAAACAAAAGAACAGACATCCATGGCATCTTGGTCCAGCTTCCCCTCCCAACACAAAGTGCGGATACTGTTATTGCCGCAATCAATCCACTTAAAGATGTAGATGGATTTCATCCTGAGAATCTCGAGCGATTGCGCACTGGAAAACCCTGTATTTCTTCCGCTGTTGCCTTAGGGGTTGTTCGCCTTATTCGTGAAGCCGTTGGAGAAGAATCCTTTCCAAATAAGGCACTTATTGTCTCATCACCGCTTTTTGCTGAGCCACTGAAACTTCTACTTGAAAGTGAGAATGTAGCTGTTAATGTTGTGCAAGCGGAAGATCGGGATCTTGAAACCCATACGCGTGAAGCTGATCTCTTGATTGTCGCTGAAGGAATTCCTAAGTTGATCACGGGTAATATGGTAAAACCAGGCGCCATTGTGATTGATGTTGGGACAACCCGTACGGATTCTGGACTTTCTGGAGACGTTGATTTTGAATCTGTCGAACCGATTGCTGGCGCACTTACTCCTGTTCCAGGAGGTGTTGGCCCAATGACGGTTGCGATGTTGTTAGTGAATATCTTAAAAGCCTATATTCTTCAGAAGATTGACAAAACCTAGGTATTCTTGTAGGTTTGCTGGTTCGTGAGTCCTGCTCGCGACCTGACCAACACACAGGGAGGAAGTGCAGAGTGATCTATCTCAACACTATTGAATCCGACAATTCCCCAGTGAGTACCTTCTTCGCAGAAGTTTTTCTCAGTCGTGGGGAGAAGTCGATCGGTATCGTCATTCGCAACCAGGAAAACCAGGCTATCCTTGCGGACAGCTTCAACAAGCCCACCCTCCGTAGGATGTACTCCGAGATCAGCGACTGGCTCGAGGGGATCACCCTCGACAAGCCCAGCAAGCGACGATTCCTGACGGAACTCGCCAACAACTTCGAGATGCTCCAGTCTTTCCGTGAGAACGGACCTGACATCGCAAACGGCTGGCCTGGATCCTGGGGAGATCGACGCCTCCCTGACCCCGACGAACTCTACTCCAACTAGCGCCGACACACATCTCTTCACTCCCCCAAAGCTCCCCGACCAAACGCCGGGCCTGCCTGCCAAAGCTCTTCGAGCAGCGGTGGGTTTTTTCATATAAAAAAACCGCCTCCTGCGTTAGGTGGCGGAACGTGACTCCTGGTAGAACGAAAGGATTTGCGAGACCTGCGTCAGAACACGAGCATTGGGCTGCCCAGAAAGGAACGCGATTTCGTAGGGAGGAGTCCTGTCGTTTGCGAGAAGTCCGACGCGTGACTCCATCATGAACGGAAGAGCGAGGT
>JABMNY010000018.1 GCA_013204385.1 Candidatus Uhrbacteria bacterium | reverse complement strand
GTCACAATTGCGCGTGCAAGTCGAGCTTTGAGCTCACGTGGGTTCGTTCCCTCATCAAGTTCTTTTTGCACCGCTTCAAAATCTTCTTCGGTTAAAATTTCGAACCCTGTCACAATCATCCCGTCGGTCCAACTCATGATCTTTCCAAACATTTCGTCAGAGGAGTCCGCAAGCGTAATCATGTTTCCCTCGCTCTTCCCCATCTTTTTTCCGGTTGGATCGGCAAGTAACTTATCTGTCACCACAAACTTCTCTTTTCCAGACACTGCCTTCATGAGCGTGCGCCCTGCAAGCATGTTAAACGTCTGATCATTTCCCCCCACTTCCCCATCCACATCCATCGACACAGAATCTTGTCCCTGCATAAGTGGATACATAAACTCATGCATGTAAATCGGCTTCCCTTCCTTCATGCGATTATCGAACATGTCTCGCTCGAGCATTTGTTGCACCGTGAAGTTTGAGGCGAGTTCTACCACATCTGCAAAACTCATCTTGCCGAGCCACTCGCTGTTATATTTCACTTCAACGGGATTCTCCCCATCAAAATCCAAAATCCTTCCTGCTTGTTCCTTATACCGCTCTGCATTCTTCAACACTTGATCGCGAGTGAGGCGCACGCGCGCTGAAGATTTATCGGTTGGATCTCCAATCATTCCTGTGAAGTCTCCGATCAACAAAATGATTCTGTGCCCAAGATCTTGAAACTGCTTGAGCTTTCGCAACTGAATCGAATGCCCAATATGAAGATCTGGTCCGGTTGGGTCGATCCCCAAATAGAGAGACAATTGCTTCCCTTCTTTGAGACGAGCTTCCAAAAATTCTCGAGAGGGATACACATTCTCTACCCCGCGCGTCAGAAGTTGTTCAATCTTTTGTGTGTCCGTTGATACAGCCATATTGTTCAATACTAAGCATTTTCTTTGATAAACGCAACAATCTCGTCGCGACGGGTTTCCATTATCCTTGCGTCTACCGCTTCCAAGTTGAGGCGCAATTTTGGTTCTGTGTTAGATGCCCGCACATTAAACCAGAAGTCTGGATAGGTAATGGTGATGCCGTCGAGTTCACTCAGTTCGCCATCGGCAAACTTCTGCTTCAGTGCATCCATCATCCCCTCTTTGTCTTGTACCGTAAAATTTATCTCTCCAGAATGCGCATAGCGTTCGAGTGGCTCCACGATTTCTGAAAGCGGTTTTGATTCGCGTGTAACCTCTTGCAATATCTGCACAGCAACCGTGACTGGCCCTTCATACACCCCTGTTGGAAATGCATAAAAGAAGTGCCCCGATGACTCTCCTCCAAACACCGCCTTCACAGAACGCATTTGCTCTTTGATGAGTGAATGTCCCACACGTGTTACAGACGGTACTCCTCCTGCCTCCACAATCATGTCGCGCGTAATTTTCCCTGGGCGGATGTCATAGCAAATCGTCGCTCCTGGATGATCTCGCAATACAATCTGCGCGAGCATGCCACGTAACACCGCAGGCGTTACAAGTCGTCCTTTGTTGTCGATAAAAAAGATTCGATCTCCATCCCCATCTGTCGTAATACCAAGATCCGCTCCAAGCTCAAGAACCTTGGCACGAATCGCTTCTGTATTTTCTGGTTTGAACGGATCTGCTTCATGATTTGGAAACGAACCGTCGAGCTCCCAGTACATGCGTGTGACATCTGCATCAATCATTCCGAATAACTCATCCAAATACTGCGCTCCCATGCCGTTTGCACTATCCACCACAATCTTCATCTTTTTGATTGGATGCTCTCCCGCGAACGCAAATTCTGCTTTTGCGGAAAGCACAGGAAGTCCCTCGACACTCTCCACGATTCCTACAACTTCCGCATCGACAAATTCTCCAACTTCAACCATTTCCGCAATCTCTTGAATTCCTGTGTCCCCGCTCACTGGAACCGCCATGGCGCGTGTCATTTTGAATCCGTTATAGGCAGCAGGATTGTGCGAGGCACTCACCATGATTCCCCCATCCGCCTTCAGATGTCCAACGGAAAAATAGAACGCAGGAGTTGAAACAAGCCCTACATCGAGTACCTTCACACCACTCTTTATAAGTCCTTCCATCAATCGCGATTGATACGGAACAGAACTCTCTCGCATATCGCGCCCAACAACAACAGTCATAGCCTTTCCTTCTGGAAGTTCTTCTCGAAGAAATCGCGCATAGGCTCGACCTATTTTTTCCGCTAATTCATCGGTAATTTCTGTCTCGACAAGTCCTCGGATGTCGTACTGCTTGAAAATGTGTTTTGGGAAGCTCATAAACTTTGACGTTAAGGCGTGAATTTCGTATGATACGGAAGTAAATTTCCTCTAATTTTCAACAAATATGGAACTTATTTGGATCCTCGTTATCTTGGTGGGCCTCGTGCTTGCTTGGCTCATTCTAACATACAACGGACTCATTACTTCAAGAAACAGGGTGGATGAAGCGTGGTCGGATATCGAAGTGCAATTGAAGCGTCGATATGACCTCATTCCAAACATTGTAAATACCGTCAAAGGCTATGCCTCGCACGAAGATAGTGTGTTTACAAAGGTCACACAAGCGCGCACCGCTGCGATGGGAGCAACCTCTATGAAAGAGCATGCGCAGGCTGAGAATATGTTGAGTGAAACATTGAAATCTCTTTTTGCTGTTTCAGAGGCCTACCCACAACTCAGGGCTTCCGACAACTTTCTTCAACTTCAACATGAACTCACGGACACAGAAGATAAGATTATGGCTTCACGTCGCTTTTACAATGCAAACACACGCGACTTCAACACAAAACTTCAAGTCTTCCCAACAAACCTTATTGCCGGAACATTTGGATTCACCAAGCGTGAATTCTTTGATGCACCAGACGTGGCTCTCGAAACCCCACAAGTCTCCTTCTAACGTTCTATGTATTCACAAATTGACGCCAACAAACGCAAAACATGGTTTCTGATTTCGATCTTCACGATGGTGATCATTGGCTTAGGTTGGATCTTTGGTGAATCAGCCGGCGTCGGAAATGCAGGAATTATTTTTGCGGTCGTTCTTGCCACCAGCATGAACTTGATTGCGTATTACAAAGGAGACAGCGTCGCGCTTGCAGCCTCAGGTGCCAAAGAAATCCAAAAGACAGATAACCCTCGACTCTATCTTCTCGTCGAAAACCTTGCGATCACCGCAGGAATCCAAACTCCAAAGATTTATCTGATCAAGGACACGGCAGCAAACGCGTTTGCGACGGGACGAGATCCTGAGCATGCGTCCATCGCGGTCACAACAGGACTCATGGAGATTATGGATGACCAAGAACTCCAGGGGGTGCTTGCACACGAACTCTCTCACATCAAGAACTACGATATTCGTGTCATGACATTAGTTGTCGTCCTTGTGGGTGTTGTCCTTCTCATGTCTGATATTTTTCTTCGATCTTTTCTCTTTCGAGGAGGAGATAGAGATAGTAAAGCAAATGGCGTCTTATTGGTTATCGGCATCGTTCTCGCGATTCTCTCTCCATTCTTTGCCCAGATGATTAAGCTTGCCGTTTCTCGTTCTCGTGAATACCTTGCGGATGCTTCTGGATCTCTCCTCACGCGTTACCCAGAAGGTCTTGCGCGTGCACTTGAAAAAATTGCCAAACAAGACCAACCCCTCAAGCGTGCAAACCATGCAACAGCACATCTTTTCCTTGCCAACCCATTTGATCCACACGTCACCAAAAAGTTTGAACATCTCTTCAGCACACACCCTCCGATTGAACAACGAATTGCAAAACTCAGAAGCATGTTATGAGCCACGATATCGTCGATAAATTTTCTACCCATCTCAAGAACGTGCTAACACGTGCACTTTGTCTTGTGGTTGAACAAGATCAAAAAATGATCCAACCAGAACATCTTCTTTGGGCACTCGGAACCCAAAAAGGCTGTATTGGATCAGAAGTCCTGAAAAAATCTGGGATTAAAGTACTTGATTTGAAAAAACTTGTTGGCGCGACGGAAACAACTGCACCAGTCTCAACCTCAGAAAATCTCACCTTGCAATTGTCCCCTGACGCAAAACGCATCGTCGAAAAAGCAGTCTTGACCGCGAACGTGTACGGACATCGCTATATCGGAACCGAACACCTGCTTTCAGGTATTCTCCAGATCAATCCAACTTCCACACAAACCTTTTTTTCAACACTCAACATTGACCTCAAGGAACTCACTTCACAACTCACAATCGTGTTGAAAAGCACTTCTAAATTTCCAGATCTCACAGGTGCCATGAGTTCTGAGACAAAATTAAACAAACAGCACACAAAAAAGAAAGAGAAGTCAGAAGAAGGAGAAAAGAGTGGATCAGCGCTTGAATTCTTTGGTGTGGAACTTACCTCTGAAGAAGCACAGAAGAAAATTGATCCTGTCATTGGACGTGAAATGGAGATTGAGCGCGTCATGGAGATCCTCTGTCGTCGCACAAAAAATAATCCACTCTTGCTTGGAGAGGCTGGTGTCGGAAAAACAGCAATTGTTGAAGGCCTTGCGAAAAATATTACCCTCGGACTGGTTCCTCCTATCTTGGCGCACAAACGCATTTTTTCCATTGATATGGCGCTCCTCATCGCAGGAACCATGTATCGAGGGGAATTTGAAGGACGGCTTCGTCAGATTGTTGATGAAGTAAAAGCAGATCCAGATATTCTTCTGTTTATAGATGAGATGCACACCATCGTAGGAGCTGGAGCGGCATCGGGATCCATGGATGCAGCAAATATTTTGAAGCCCGCTCTCGCTCGGGGAGAAATTCGCTGTATTGGAGCAACGACTCCTGCAGAATTTAAAAAACATATTGAATCCGACGCAGCTCTTGAACGACGTTTCCAGAATGTCCTGGTGGATGAACCCTCTCCAGAAAAGGCAATTGAAATCCTTGAGGGTGTAGCTCCGTACTACGAACATTTTCATCATGTCCGCATCACCCACGATGCATTGATTCAAGCAGTTGCACTCTCAACGCGTTACCTGCAGGACAAACAACTTCCAGACAAAGCAATCGATCTGATTGATGAAGCGGCGGCTGCATCACGAGTAAAAGATCTTAACCCTGGCCCAATCCAAAAGGAACGTGAACTGTATAAAACGCTCGAAACACTCCGTGAAGCAAAGCGCCTTGCGGTTGTTGAAGAACGTTTTGAAGAAGCCTCAACACTCAAAGAAGAAGAAGCTCGTCTCACAACACATATAGACGTGTTAACAAGTGAAGCAGACGCTTCTCCTGTTCCTGTGATTACAGAAGCAGAGATTGCATGTGTGATCTCACGATCGGCTGGGATTCCACTCGAGGATCTTATTTCTTCAGACAAGAGCCAGCTCATGAAACTCGAGGAACAGTTGCGTACCAACGTTCTTGGTCAAGAGTCTGTGATCGATGTTGTGGCAGGAGCGCTACGTCGTGCAAAGACCGGAGTTGCGCACCCAAGCCGACCATTGGCTTCATTTCTATTCTTAGGACCTTCTGGTGTCGGAAAAACAGAACTTGCAAAAACGATCGCGCAAACATTGTTCCACACAAAACAGCATTTTATTCGCTTGGACATGAGTGAGTACTCAGAAGGGTTTACGATGTCAAAACTCATCGGCGCCCCTGCTGGATATATCGGATACAAAGAAGGCTCAAACCTTACAGACCGCGTGAAGCAACGTCCCTACTCAGTCGTGTTGTTCGATGAAATTGAGAAGGCACACAAGGATGTTCAAAACCTTCTGCTTCAGGTCTTGGAAGAGGGAGAGCTCACAGATGCAACGGGACGTAAGGTGAACTTTAAGAACACCATCATTGTCATGACCTCAAATGTCGGCCTCGAACGGTTTGAAAAAGGTGATATGGGATTCATGAGTGGATCCGCAGACAGAACGGTTGCCATGAACCAAGATCTTCAAAAAGAACTCACCGAACGATTTCGACCAGAACTTCTAAATCGCATTGACCATACCTGCATTTTCCAACCTCTCGCAGATTCAATCCTCGAACAGATTGTCGACAAACAACTCCGTGAACTTGTTGAACGCCTTGGCACACAAGGACTCACTCTTGGAATGAACAAAAGTCTTGTCGGTCATATTCGTTCTCGCATCGAACCAAAGTTTGGGGCGCGACACATTCGCTCTCTCATTCAAAAGGAAATCGAACATAAAATTGCAGAGCGACTCAGCAAAAAAGACCAACCCAAAAAGCTCACTATCGCCCTCAAAGGCAAAAACGTCATCGTGACAAAAGGTCGGTAATCCCCTATGGCTACACCGGAGGAACAAAAATCAAGACTACAAGCTTCTCGCATGCGCATGCGACCCATCTCTACAAATTTTGAAGAGGAATGGGATCGTTTTTCTATTAAAAATCGTGATACAGGAAACAGACAACAACCAGAATATTCAGATCAAATGAAGAATGTGGAAGATCTTTCTGATGTTGGAGGACTCGAAACGAAGCGGCGCGCCGCCCTCATGGCAAATCGTCTTCAAGAATCTCTTGGACGCAGAGCACCTTCCCAAGAAAATGGAAACAAGAACGACTCTCAGGAACCCACTAGAAACCAAGAAGACTCAACTCTCCGAGAGCAATTTAAACAAAATCGACTCCAGGCAATGGTTGCGCAAGCCATGGCCAAGCAACAAGCGGCAAAACAAGCAGCATCTCAAGGACCTACCAGTGAACAGTCAGATCTTTTACGAAAAGAAGTAAAGAAAAAAGCAAAGGCAGCATTTCGTCGTGGAATGATTGCTGTTCTAGATTTAATCGCAGGGGCGATTGATCTTTCAACGACAGGAATCACATTTATCATCGATTTTTTCATCTACATGTTTACGCTTGGTTGGCTCAACCTAGAGATGTTTTACGGAACGTATTTTTCAAAAAAGAAAAGCCGATTCGTCTCCCCTATTTCCTGGGATCCAATCCCCATGCCTGTTGATAAAGAAGCGTATATTCTTCAAAGTTTTATTATTGCTGCCGATCTCTTATTGGCTGTAGCGGTTCTCGTTCTTGGTGCGGGAGGACTCTGCATTCTTCATGATTATGTCCTTATCACTCAAAATCTTCTCATGATCACAAAAATGGGAGCAGATCTTGCTGCAGGTGGATCAGCAGGATTGTGTTTGGGTGGTATACTGATACCGCTCCTTGGTTTCTAACTATCTCATTATTTTGATATGAGCGAACGAACAAAAAAAATCCTGCTCGTGTGTGGATTTATCCTTTCCGTTTTTGTAATCGCTTTTACCCTCTATTTTCTTTTTTTTAAACCTACCCCTCCGCCTGCAAGTGTAGAGTCCGATGAGACGACAACAGGGGGACTTCCAAGCGCTCTGGAAGGACTTCTCCGTCCACCTACAGACACAGGAACAGGAACCTCATCTGGAGGACTCTCAGAAGCAGATGAAGTTGCTCGGGGAGGACTTACTCAAACAATTGAGCTCACAACATCTACTATCTATAATTCGATTATTGGTCAAGATGGGAAGAGCATGAACTATTACAACGCATCAGATGGTCGTTTTTATACGATCGATGCGGAGGGAAATGTCATTGCGCTTTCTGAGACACAGTTTCCAAATGTAGAATCTGCAAACTGGAATAAAGACTCAGAAAAAGTGGTGATGGAGTTCCCAGATGGATCTAATATTATCTACGACTTTAGTACGGAAAAACAAATTACCCTTCCAACACATTGGGAAGATTTTGACTTCTCCCCGGTAAAGGATGAAATCCTTGCAAAGAGTATCGCTCTTGATCCAAATAACAATTACTTGGTCATTTCAAGCGATGATGGATCTCGATCAGTCAGTGTCCAAGCGCTCGGTGAAAATGCAGATAAAGTAGATGTTGCATGGTCACCAAACGATCAAGTCATTGCATTTGCTCAAACCTCAAAATCGATCCAAGGAGGAATCGATCGAACGGTCATTTATCCTGTTGGAAAAAATGAAGAAAATTTTAAAGGTCTTGTTGTAGAAGGAATTAATTTCGCACCTCTTTGGTCTCCAGAAGGAAAGAAGCTTCTTTATTCCGTGACAGGATCCTATAGCGATGATAAACCCCTGCTCTGGATTGTCGATGCAACATCTTCAACGATGGGTGACAACAGACATTCTCTCGGGCTCAATACGTGGGTTGATAAGTGCACCTGGAGTTCAAGTACTGTTATCTATTGTGCTGTTCCACTTGATCTTCCTAAATATGCTGGACTTCAACGCTCTCTCTATGAACGTGAGCCTGATGCGATTTACAAGATCAACCTTTCAACAGGAATCTCTACATTGGTTGGTATTCCTGAAGAATCAACTTCCATGAACAATCTGCAGGTTTCAGATGATGAATCTTTACTCTATTTTTCAAATGATTCTGGGCAACTTGAACTCATGCGCTTGAAATAACCCGCTCTTTTGTATGCAACATCGTTGGCTCAGTCTTCTCTCTATTACCTTTCTTGGACTTATTGTCTTTATCTTTTTTTGGTACCGCATCCAACCAATCGAGATTCCTCAAATAACTCAAGATATCGAAGTTGGATCACTCACGGAACCCACGATCACGTTTGTAAACCCTTCTAAAGGCGCATCCAACCCAACAATAACTATCGTAGAATTTGGAGATTTTGAATGCACAGCCTGTAATACACTTGCAACAGCATTGACAGTCGCCCTCAAAACATTCCCTCAGGATTTGCGTGTTGTGTGGAAGGATCTTCCGAATGAGTCCGCCCACCCCCTCGCAACTCCGGCAGCCATGGCTGCGCATTGTGCAGATCAGCAAGGAGCGTTCTGGGCTTATCATGACATTCTCTTTTCTCGACAAGCATACCTTACAGAGTCACAACTTCCTCAAATCGCAGAGGAAATTGGCCTCGATGTGAAAAAATTTACCTCGTGCTTTGATTCTCAGGAAACACTCCCAATTATCAAGAAGGACTATCAAGAAGGACTCGCACTCGGCATCACCTCCACCCCAACATTCTTCATTGAAGACAAAATGTATGTAGGAGCCATTGAGACAAACGATCTTCTTGAGCTTATCAAAGCAACCCTCTCGCAATAACTGTATGCGATTTCTTTTCCTGCTCAGCCTATCCATTATCTTCCTGTCTTCTGTTTTGATTCCCTTGCCTGCAGTCGCCTGCACCTGTTATGCCGATGACGGAATTGGAGAATCAATCACAGACTATTGTGTTGAGGCATGTGGAGAAGCAACCGCAACAGAATATGCAGATGGAATTTGTAGATGTAGCACAACAACAGTAACAGTCTCTTGTACAGATGTCTGCATCGCCGCTGGGATGGATATAGATCCCCCTACTTCCTCGACAACAGAAGAAGTGGAAGATGCAATCATTCCAAAACTTTCCATCGATATTCCAACCGTTAGTTTTTCAAAAGTCCTCAACAAAGACGGGATCCTCGAAATAAACTTTCTCGGTGATTATATCAACGGAATCTACAAGTACCTGTTAGGGATCGGAACAACCATTGCCATTGTCATGATCATGATCGGCGGACTTCAGTATGCATTCGGTGGAGTCGAGCAATCACAAATCAAAAAATCAAAAGACCGTATTTCAAATGCAATCTTAGGACTTGTTCTTCTCCTATCAACGTATGCAATTCTCAGTATTACGAATCCAGAACTTTCCCTCTTACGAAGTATCAAAATAAAAAACATAGACCTGATTGCGCTTGACCGTGCCACCACAGGGAATGAAGGTGTGCCAAGCAACGTTTCCAGTAGCGCTTGTGATACGATTGTGGCAAAAGCGAAGTCTGAAGGATCTTGCAATATCGCTCAATCTGTCGCATCCCCAACAGGGAATAAACCAAACTGTGGAAAGCATCATTGGTATGATGGAGGAGCAAATGGGGACTTTCGAAAAATTGATAACCTCGATTATGCTGCAGGTTGGGGAACATCAATACTCGCTCCTTTTGACGGAACGGTCACGTATCAAAAAAGTACGACCACTTCAAATCGCTGTGGAAACATTATTAGACTTACAGGAACGGGAGATGCAGCGGGGGCAAGCATCACGATTTGTCACGCAAAAGACTTCGTTCCAGAAGGTAAATCATACGCACAAACTAGAACGGTTCTCCAAGGAGAGTCTATGGGGCATCTCGGTGGAAATTGCTGTGCGGGTGAATCCCCTCCCGCAGATTGGTCATCCGCAGAAAATGGTTGGTGTAAGGTAGCGGGAACTGCCTGTAGTGATCCAACAAAGGTAGAGTCCTGCGGCTGCCAACCTGTAGAACAAGCGGGGAACACCTCAGGACCTCACGTCCATATTACTTGGAACCAAGCGGGTGGAGATCTTCTTGCTTGCATAGAATACTAATCATGAAACGCCATCCCTTCATCTTTGCCGTCTTTCTTCTTTCACTGATGTGTCTGAATCTTGTTTTTGGAAGCCCTGTTTCCGCACAGTCTTCAACAACACTCATGAAACCCCTGCTCCAAGTTGATATCCCAACCGTGACGTTCAGTGACGCCACGATTGATGGAGATGTGCTTAGTATTAACTATCTTGGAGACTATATTTCAGGAATGTATATCTATCTCCTAGGCATCTCGACCACGATCGCGATTGTCATGCTCATGGTTGGTGGTCTCCAGTATGCATTCGGAGGTGTTTCTGAAGCACAGATTACTAAAGCAAAAGAACGAATCAAAAATGCGGTGATAGGACTTGTCCTTCTAATCAGTACCTATGCCATTCTGGCAATCGTAAATCCGAATCTCGTCTCTCTCCCCCCACTTACGATTGAGAATGTTGATTATGAACCGCTTCTTACAGATTCAGGTGATAATTCTGGGTATATTAATTGGGCTGAACTGGAAGAAAAGTTGATTGAAATTGGGATCACGTGTGCGGGTTCAGACGAATCAGGTGATGTAGCCTTGATCGCACAATCATTTTCAGGAAAAGTAACTTACCGCTTTGGAGCAAAGGGAGGAGATCCGCAATATACAGGTGAACAATCAAGACAAGTTGGAGGAGAATATACAGCCTCATTCTGTCCTGAAGGAACTGTTTGTTCAGATTGTTCTGGCTTTGTAGATATGATTGCACAATGTGCTGGTCTTGAATCAATTGGTGAATCTCGAGGAACAAACGGCATTTTTGCGAGTTCAGAAAGGATTACTCAGTGTGATGGAAACGCAATCTCTACAGATACAGAAAGTGTTGAGTTAGTAGAGGGAGATCTTGTGGGATATAAACCAGGAGACAGACCGGATCAACCAGATTATGGGCATGTCTGGATGTATATTGGAAATGATAAAGTCATTAGCGCAATGGGTGGCTCAACGGGAAGATCTTCAGGAAACTCAGTACAGATTCAAAATTTAAGTAGTATCTGCTCAAAGTACCCACTCAGATACGCACCTCGATAATATTCTATGTTCGTTTGTACACATTGTGATTCTCAATCCTCAAAGTGGTCTGGCCGATGTCTGGAGTGCAACAAATGGGGAACATTAATTGAAGAAGGAGGGGTGACTCGCAAAAGCGGGTCGCCTCTTTCGTCTGTCAATGCAAAGCCAGCTCAGAGCAAACCGTTAAAAGACGTTGCTCGCCAAAATGAAACAGACCGCATCAGCACGCATGACCCAGAAATTGATCGCGTGCTAGGTGGTGGAATCGTAAAAGGTTCGCTTGTACTTCTCTCAGGTGAACCAGGAATTGGAAAGTCCACAATGGTTGCCGCCATGGCAGGATCGATAAAAGGCGATGTTCTGTACATTTCAGGAGAGGAATCCCCCACCCAACTCGCCGCACGCTTTGAACGCCTTTCAAAAGATATTAGCGCCGTAAACTTTCTTGAACCGTTTCCAGTTGAGACATTGGTCGCGACAATCGAAAAAGAAAAACCAATCCTTGTGGTGGTCGATTCTGTGCAGACACTTTCTTCGTCCGAACTCGACTCTACCGCAGGAACTCCAACCCTCGTTCGTTACGCCACAGCCCTTCTTCTCGACCTCGCTAAACGCACAAACGTTTCCATTCTCCTTGTCGGACAGGTGACCAAGGACGGAACTGTTGCAGGACCAAAGACACTTGAGCATTTAGTGGATGTCGTCATGAACCTCGAAGGCGATCCTGTTCACTCATATCGTCTCCTGCGCGCCACGAAAAATCGTTTTGGTGCCACAGATGAGATCGGTGTCTTTGAGATGACTGAAAAAGGTTTGCTTGCTGTGGAGAATCCCTCTGAACGTTTTCTCTCAGAACGCTCAACGACTCCAGGATCGGTTATTGCAGCAACAGTTGAAGGCTCACGTGTGTTCTTGGTCGAGGTCCAAGCCTTAGTGGAAACAGCGTTCTATGGAACCCCTGTTCGTCGCGCAAGTGGATTCGATCAAAACCGTCTCCAGATGCTCGTCGCAATTCTCTCCAAACGCGGAGGTCTCAAACTTGGCGATAAAGACGTCTTTATCAATGTCATTGGCGGAATGAGCCTGAATGAGCCAGCAGCCGACCTGGCAATCTGCGCAGCCATTACAGGAGCGTTTAAAAACCACGCAGACTCTGAGGCGACTGTGTATGTGGGAGAAGTTGGACTTGGAGGAGAGATTCGTTCTGCCCCACTCACCGAACGCCGACTTATTGAAGCTTCAAGACTTGGCATCGCCCGCGCCATCGTCCCGGCAAAAGCAAAGATAAAAAAATTGAACATCGACGTAAAAGGCGTTCAAACGATTTCTGAAATCTAACAATCCCCTATTCTATGAATCTAAGGATCATCACCCTTGCTATTGTCGGAGTCGTTTTTATCGGAGGATCTTCTGCTATTATCTATTATGCACGTCCTGTCATGCAGATTGATACAGCACCCTCACAAGAAATAACTGATGAGGTAACGACGACGGATGGAACGATTGAAGCTGTTGAAGTTGAAAATGAGGAGGAGAATGAAGACGAGGAGGAGAATGAGAATGAAGAGTTTTCTATCGCCACGACATCAACATCATCCTCAACCACAACAACAACATCACTATCAACTACAACAACCAGCACACCAGAAGCTGGAACGTACACCATGGCAACAGTTGAATCACATCACGTCGAAAATGATTGCTGGGCGATTGTCGACACAAACGTGTACGATCTTACTTCATGGGTTTCCCGCCACCCAGGAGGAAACAAAGCGATCATTAACCTGTGTGGAACAAACGCTACGACAAAGTTCAACAACAAACACAGTAGCTCAAGCGCCGCAAAAGCAGCCCTTGTTCTTCTAAAGATTGGAACGCTTGCACAATAATATGAACATGAACCTCGCAGGAAAACTCATTCTTCGTTACTCCTGGGCGCTCCTCTTTTTCTGGTTTGGATATGCTCAACTCACAGATGCTTCTGCTTGGGTCTTCTTCCTCCCTGAATGGACTGGCTACTTCCCTATTCCAGGTGAAATGCTTATTCAACTCAACGGCCTCTTGGAGATCTGTGGAGCTATTCTCATCGCAGCAGGAGTCTTCACCCGCCTTGTGAGTGCGTTTCTTGCCGTGCATCTTGGCATCATCGCCCTCTCAGTCGGAGGCGCCATAGGTGCCCGAGACGCCACTCTCTCCGCCGTAGGCTTTGCCCTCGCCCTCATGGACCCAGATCCCTGGACATTGGACGAGAGACAGAAACAGAAAAAAACATCCTAGACTTAAAGACAAAGACCGCATGTATGCGGTCTTATTGTTTCCATTGACAAAAATAGTTATTCTCATTATATTTTCAAAGTTCCACACGAAAGAGGTGCTTTGTGATATTTGCATTGACCGTTGACGATATCGCTCACGCCGCATCGGCAATCATGGACTACTTCGTCGAAAGGATCGAACTCACCCCATCCTCTGAAGATCTTCTAGAGATTGACGAGTCGACGGCGCGCCGATTCAGCGTTCATCCCAAGGACTTCCATCCAGCAGAGGGATACGCCCAGTTCCTCCTTGGAGAGGCGTATCTGGTCTTTGTTCCAGAGCAAGTGATAGAAGATCCTTTGAATGACTACACTGTGTTCATCCTCGCCCATCGCCACAACACCAGCGATTATCCCACCAATGAGCTCGGAGTCCGTGTAGCCGTATCGTGCCTAGACATGCTCCCTCACGCCATCCAGCGACGCAACGACCGACGGGTCGATATAATGACTCCAAGGATCATCACCACCCTCGCCCCAACCCCCGAAGCCTGAGCGTCCCACGCCCGACTCCCCGAGTCGGTTTTTT
>JABMNY010000017.1 GCA_013204385.1 Candidatus Uhrbacteria bacterium | reverse complement strand
TCTTTCATAGAAGCCACTCGCTGAATCGGAGCCCCCTCCCCTATAGCGTTTTCAATGTCGTTTGCTGCATCACCTTCAAAGAGCACAACGAACTTACATTCCTCACCAACCATCGTGCCCATTTGTGTGAATGTGAGTCCTTTTGAAGAACCTCCACAAATGAGGACGATGTTTCCTCCTTTTCCAAAACGTTTAAGTGCGGCCATGACACCTTCAGGCGATGTGCCGGTCGTATCATTCACAAATAAAACTCCTTCAATTTCACCCAATACTTCCTGTCGTCCAGGAAGTCCCACAAATGTTTTGAGACTCTCATGAATATCTTCATCTGACACACCCGCCAAATATGCCGCCAAAGAAGCTGTTAGCGCATTCATCACATTATGCTCTCCTTCGAGTTTCAAATCATGACCATGCGCAAAATTTGTTGTCTCACCATCAATACGACGCACAAAATTGTCCCCCTCGCGATAGACACCATCAGCTCCCTCAGGAAGCCCCTTCGCAGAAACCCAGTGAATATGTTTTGAGGGGATTCGCTTTGCAATATCCTGCATGAGGTCCTGATCCGCATTTAAGATCGCAATCTGGTTTTCATTTTGTTCAAGAAAAATAAGTTCCTTTGCAGCGATGTACGCTTCAAACGAAGGATAGCGATCCAAATGATCTTTGTAGGCATTCGTCAAAACCCCAATCTGTGGTCCCATTCCCAACCCCTCCAATGACTCAAGTAACCAGGAAGAGAGTTCAAGAACGATCGGTACTGGTTCTTTCTCTTCTAAAATCCAATCCAAATCTTCGAGCGGTGAACGCGTAATATTCCCAGCGACAACCGTCTTAGGATGTTTGTGTTTGAGCATCTCTCCTAAGAGCGACGTTGTCGTCGACTTCCCGCGCGTTCCGGTAATCGAATAAATAGGAAACGGACAGTATCGAAAAAAGAGAGAGATGTCAGACTCAATGGAAATACCAGCCTCTTTGGCTAATTGCACATATTCAGATTCTTTTGCCACCCCAGGATTCTGTACGACAAGATCCACGTTCGTGAAATTGTCCGCGTCATGCTTTCCAAGCACAAACACAGGTTGGTAAATATCGCGATCCTTGAACTCCTCACGATACTGCGTATACCAATGCATAATCTCATCTACAGATTCATGGAGCTCTTCCTGATCTTTTAAATCTGTGATGACGAGTTGAGCTCCGTGGCGCATGAGCCACTTTGCGGCCCCAATACCGCTTCCCTTTTTATAACGCCCAAGTCCCATAACAGTGACTGTTGCGTCTTGAAAGTTTGCAATTGCTGATAAATCAATAGCCATAGATCTCTAAAATTTACCTGTAAAACGGGCGAGACGAACCATAATCATGGCTCGCCCAACCTGATAAAACATACGTCCATATTGTAGCACAGCCAGAGGCATTCCGACTTTCTCATACTTTCGACGAATTGAAAGCCCAACAAGTGGGGTAGCTCCATAGGATAATGTCTGTGCTCGACAATACGCATTCAACGCCACTTCAACCATATACCCTTCAAGAAACTTCTTTGGGATAGCTTCAATAATGGATCTATGTAAAATACGTTCTCCTGAAATCAGAGGGAGGTAGGCGGATAATGCCGTCAAACATTTTCCTCGATCACGCAAGCCGACATGCATCTGTAATGTTCCAGCACGCACAGGCATAATAAGTTGTTCAACATGTGTTGTTGTGAGACCTCGTAAATCCGCGTCGAAAAAAACAATAAGTGGTGACGCTGTTTGTGAGACTCCAAAAAGCATCGCATTCCCCTTCCCTTGTTGATGAGGAAGTTCATACACCTGAGCTCCGGCAGTACGTGCACGCTCACACGTTTCATCAGATGATCCATCAGACACCACGATAACTTCATGAATGAATGGAGATGCCAAAATTGGAATAATCACTCCTTCAATTGTTTCTGCCTCATTGTATGCAGGAATAATCGCTGTAATTCTTTGTGTATTCATACCGATCGACTGTTGCGTCCATGCAAAGAAGAACGATGCTCATTGAGCGCACTGGATAATCCTTCTGCTTGTCGACGCACAGACGTTAGCCACTCGAACAATTCTTGACTAAACGCCATAAGACTAAGTGACTCAAGGATGCGATCAATATACAACACTGCCAATCGATATTCTTCTTCTGCAATCACGAGACCCATCTGATCTTCATGCATTTCCTCTGACAGGGCCATGAATATTTTGAGAGGCACAAAATTGATATTCGCAAAAACTCTGAAAAAAGCTTCTTCATACACATGTCCGTCTTCATATCCTGCCCGGGCAATCGGTTTTACAAGATCTGCCCATTTTTTCCCTGCTTGATAGAGTGGATGACTTCTTATACTCAATCCTTCTTGCTGCAAGGGACGAGAAGTGGAGAAAGGTTCCTGCGAACGAAGCACCTCAAAAACGTCTGGGATCTCATCGAACAGATTCGTCCCTAATCGATCCGCAAGAATTTTATCGGAATCTTCTTCTGTTTCTAGTTGTTCTGCGAGTATCGCGGATTCAAAAGAAGGAAATTCTTTATCCTCATCCTGGAACCGTTCGTACAGATCTTCTATTTCATCTTCTAGTAAATCTACTTCGTCACGATGAAACATCCAGGGGTATTCCTCATCTTTCTCAATCATATCTGTTCACGGATGGCAAGGTCGTACGTCATCTGTTCAAGGCGACCAAGATTCTTTTTTGCTTGATCAAATTTGTTTCGCAAATAACCTGTTAAATCTAAATCCAACATAAACTCAATCACCATGGTAACCACCTCTGTCACTTCTGCCACCACTTCTGGGTGACCAAGTGTTACTTGGCGTGTGGCATAACGCACCATCTCACCGGTTGCATCAGACAAACCTGCCAAATACACAGACGCTTCACTTGCTCGTGCATCAATCTTTCCAAGACTCCCTGTCTTTAAATAATCACGAAAGAGTAGTGACTCTGCGTACTCCTCAAGGGCAGCACGATACGCCCCTTCTTCTTCTAATTGAGGAAACGTTTTAAATGATTTCTCACACTGCGCGAATAACACGGAAGCTTGTGTCAGGAGTTCATCCGCAGCTTTCAGATCATCTCGATGAAGCGCAAAAATAGATCTCTTCGACTTTGAAAGGGCTTCGTTTGATTGTGCAACAAGCTCCCGTCTGGCTTTAGAGTGCGCTTGATAGCGTTTTTGAATTTGTGCAAAGAGAATTGGGCGTTTCATGTAATAAAGATCAAATAGATTAAGTCTTTCGAAATAAGAAGAGTTCCTTGGTGATTTCAATCGCGATCAATTTCACCACCCCTATCATAAGCAATAGCCCCCACACAGACAAGCTTATGGGAGTAAGCTCAAAAATCTCTTGAATGAACGGATGAATGGTTGGAATGATAAGAATTCCAAAACCAAGTATCACCCCAACGATCAACCATGGATTCGAAAACGGATTCAAGCGAAAAATCGTTCTGCGAAAACTTTTTACTGCAAAGGCAAAAATAAGTGTATCGATTCCTACTGCAATAAACATGATCGAACGAATAATCTCAATCGACTCTTCCGTATTGAGCAACCAGACATAGAGCCCAAAGAGTAAAACATTCGTCACACCCGCGATAATAAAAATCAACTGAATCATTTTTGAATCCAAAATTGGTTCTGTGCGAGAACGTGGAGGCTGTTGCATGATTCCTTTCTCCGCTGGTTCAATGGTTAAACCGATTGCAGGAAAGGTATCTGTCACTAAATTAATCCACAAAATTTGTATCGCCAACAGAGGAAGCGGAAGCCCAAACAATAAGGATCCCCCTACAAGAATGAGTTCTGTAAAGCTTCCCGAAATAAGATAGACTGTTGTTTTTCGAACATTATCAAACATCACACGCCCTTCCTCAATCGCTGCAGTAATCGTTCCTAGATTATTATCAAGAATGACCATATCCGCTGATTGCTTAGCGACTTCTGTTCCAGACCCAACCGCAACCCCCATGTCCGCGGACTTAAGTGCCGGAGCGTCATTCACCCCATCACCCGTCATCGCCACCACTTCTCCACGTGATTGCCATGCATGAACGATCCGAATTTTATGTCGAGGTTCCACGCGCGCATAGATCGAAATTGCAGGAACCCGACGTGCCAGTTCCTCATCACTCCACGCATCAAGCTCTGTCCCAATCACGACAGAATCATCTCCAACAATAAGTCCTGCCTCTACTCCAATGGCGCGTGCTGTTTCTGGATGATCTCCTGTAACAATCACCGTACGAATACCCGCGTTGTAAGCGGCTTTTATCTGTTCGCGTGCCTCGGGACGTAATGGATCGCGCAATCCAACAAATCCGACAAACGTAAACTGATCCAGTTCTTCACGAGACAACGGCTTTTGCGTTACCTCCATTGATCGGACCCCGATAGCAATTAGACGAATCCCCCGACGTGAAAAAGTGAGTATTTGCTCATTTAATTGTGTCCGTTGTTCTTGAGTAAGTACACTCTTCTTCCCATTTATGAGACGGCTTGAACAAAATGGCAATACGATATCTGGAGCTCCTTTTAAAAAGACTTTCATCTTCTTCATGGACGCATGGGCAGTCACCATGAATTTGTCCGCACTGTTAAATGGGATCTCCCAAATACGAGGGAGCGTTTTTGCCAAGTCCGCTGGATCAAGATTCTGTTCCAACACAGCAGAAAGAAGTGCCCGCTCCGTAGGACTCCCTCGCAATGGATCCTGATCATCCTCTACAAAAATAGCGTCATTACACAGGGCCATTACTTCAAACAGCGTTCTTTCAGACGTCTGTAGATCTGCTTCAAAAGAAAACGGGTATGTCCAGGTTTCTTTTGAAGTAATCAAATGTGTCACACGCATTTCTCCCTGTGTAATGGTTCCGGTCTTGTCTGAACAAATAACAGAAACACTCCCAAGCGTTTCTGCGGCAACAAGTCGTCGAATCAACGCCTTACGGTGCAGAACACGTTGCATGCCTATAGCAAGAATGACCGTCACAGAAATAACAAGTCCTTCCGGAATAGCTGCGACCGCAAGTGCAACCGAAAGCTCCAACATTTCTTTTACCTCACGACCAGTGACAATTCCCAACACAAACAAGATCACTACAAGACCCACAACAATCCACGCCAACCATGTTGCAAGACGACCAAGTTGCTCCTGAAGAGGTGTGCGTGATTCTTGTGTTGATTGCACTAAATTTGCAATCGCCCCAAGTTCTGTCTGCAAGCCTGTAGCCACAACCACTGCTTTCCCACGCCCCCCAACAATACTTGTCCCTGCAAAAACCATGTTCACCCGCTCAGCAATAGATACCTGTTCTTGTAACACGAGATCTGTTTTATGAAGAGGGAGTGATTCTCCAGTTAATGCCGACTCATTTGTCATCAAATCCACACTTTCAATAATGCGTGCATCGGCAGTCACAGAATCTCCCGTACGGAGCTCAAGAATGTCTCCCGGAAGCACATCCTCAGCAGAAATGGAGAGTTCTCTCCCCTCTCGAAGAACAACGGAAACGGGTTGAACCAACGACTGTAATTCTTCCAACGCTTTACTGGCTTTATACTCTTGCCCAAACCCAATGAATGTATTTAACAAAACGGCTACTGAGATCACACCAACATCCACCAGATCGCCAAAAATAAAACTGACTCCTGCGGCAACAATCAAAACTAAAATCATCGGACTCATGAATTGTCTCAAAAACACCTTCCATCCTGGATCAGATTTACGACTTGGAAGGCGGTTTTTTCCATAACGTTCTGCTCGAATCGCAACTTCTGAAATGGTAAGCCCTTTCACGGTTGTCTCAAGCTTCAATAAAACTTCTTTGCTTGAGAGTGTATGCCAAGATTGTGTATTCATACGCTAATGTCGGATAGACCGATACGTTGTCAGTGTCTCTTCCGTAATTGTATCCCAATTAAAAAATGTATTGATAACAGAACGCGCTTGTTCCCCAGCTGCATCCAATCGTTCTGGATGATGGAGTAAGGATGAGAGTGTTTGAACTAAATCAGGCACCTGTTCACTCGCAAATGAAAAACCTGCATGATGAATAGCCTCAATATTCTCAGGAATATCTGACACGAGTACTGGCAGTCCAAAACTCATGGCCTCAAGCACAACCACAGGAAGTCCTTCAAATTCTGATGCATGAACGAAGAGTCGAGCATGCGCAAAAAGCTGATCCAGAACCTCTCCGTCCTGAAACCCAAGGAATCGAATCTTTGGATTCCCCTGCGCAAGACGACTGAGTTGCGACTGATACTCCGCTCCATATGTTTCTGCCCCAACGATAACCAAGGAGAACTCTGCGACTAGATCTGGCTCTGTTCGCTGAAGCTGTTGAAACGCTTCAATGAGATAATGCTGTCCTTTATGAGGAACCAGACGACTCACGCTTAGCAGATAGTGTTTGGGGGAAAGATGCAGTGCCTCTAGCTCCTGTGTTTGTGTAACAGACCGAACAAGAGCCCCATTAGGAATATAGACAACTTGATGTTTCAATACGGTCCGAACATAAACCGCAATCACATGACTTACAGTAATCGTCACATGCGGAAACCACGCAGCCGCCCACTCTCCAAGCGTAAGATAAGCACGTGCGAATTTCCCCCATTTTGCATGAAAGCGATCTCTTGAATGAAACGTTACAACAACACGAGAGTGGCGTGCAAACAGTCTTGGAATCCACGCGAATGTTGCAGGACCGACCCCATGATAATGAATGATATCGTATCTCTGTCTCATCGCATGCAGTGTCGCAAGAAGTGTATGCGATACTGTTTCAAGATTCTTTGTTTGAATTGAAGGAAGATACTGAAGAGTCACCCCCTGAGGCAAAGCCTGAGGCACTGATTGCCGAGTATAGACCGTTACTTCATGCCCCAGATGTCCCATCCGTGTTGCCAGTTCAATCACATGACGCTCCACCCCACCTCCGTGCTCTCCAACGTCAAATCCCTTTTGTCCGATCATGGCAATACGCATATAGACTATTATACCGTGGAATATAGGGTTCTCCAACCTAGGTGTGTTGCCAAATGATTTAATTCTTGTTATATTCCCCGCGTCCTTTTCAACGATTCCGCGCTGATAGCTCAGGGGTAGAGCAAGAGCCTTTTAAGCTCGTGGTCGTGGGTTCAAATCCCACTCAGCGCACCAGAAAAATACTCAAACGTGATTTGAGTATTTTTTGTTACGAGATTGTTATCTTCCCTTACGTCGGTTGAATCATCTGCAAAATTTCTGTATACTTTCTTCTGTAATTTGTAATCCAATATTCCTATGGAAAATTCAGGTGTTTGTGTCGCTTGCGGAGCAAGTGAAGTTGGACTGAACGAAGAAAAGAAGTGTGCCCACTGTTCTGGTACTGCATCAGCAACTCCCGTTGAATCAACCGAAGCTGCTCCAGAAGCTGCTCCAGAAGCTGCTCCAGCAGAAGCTCCAGCAGAAGCTCCAGCAGAAAGTGAAGATGTGCCTTCCGCAGAATAAGCGTGAATACAAAAAACAGACTTTGAAAGAAGTCTGTTTTTTTATATCTTGATAAGCATCTCTACAAGTTCATCTGCACTATCCGTTCGAAGTTTTTTGTGCATCTTTAGCCCGAACGTTTTTCGTTCTGCTTCATTCGTCAAAAGTCCCAGGATTGCTTCTAAGAGTCGTTTCCCTTGCGTCTGACTCTCAGACAACACAATACAGGCATCCTCGACCATCTGAGCATTCGCTTCTTGTGGAGAGTTTGGAAGAGGAATCAAAATCGCTGCCTTTGCAAGCGCAGCCAACTCTGTGATAGTCGAAAGTCCAGCGCGACACACAACCACATCTGCAACCGCAAGAGCATCTGACATCTCTTCATTTAGAAATTCATACACATAATGATCTGCATGTGTGGACGCAACTCCCTTTCCTTGCCCAGTGACATGGATGATATTTGCGCTCTGCGCGAGTTCCTTTGAAATTCCATGGATTGCTTGATTAATCCAACTTGCGCCTGTTCCTCCTCCAAACACCAATACACTTGGTTTTGATACATCTAACCCAAACTGTTTCATTGCTCCTTCATGTGTCCCTTGGAGTCGACTTGGTCGTACAGGATTTCCCACAAGCCTCCCCTTACCGCCGAGATCTTTTTGATTCTTCTCCCACGCAACAGTCACAAGATCTGCGAATGGAATAGTGAGTTTGTTAGTCAAAATAATCTCCACATCTTGTTGATGAACCCATACCTTCACACCATGAAGCTTTGCCGCAAAAATGACAGGCACAGCTGTAAACCCTCCCGCAGAAGCCACAAGATCTGGTTTTTGAAATCGCAAAATACGACTCGCTTGATAGAGCGCCCAAAGAAATGTAAACGGAATCAAAATCCATTCTAGACTGAGATAGCGAGGGAATCGAGCTGTTGGGAGTGTAAAGAATGGAATCCCTTGTGACTCCACTCCTATTCTCTCTGGCCCACGTCTTGTTCCCACCCAAATCGCTTCCACGGTCGTATCCTTGGCTTTCCACGCTTCCCAAACAGCTAAGAGTGGTGTGACAGGCCCCATCGTTCCTCCCCCTGTAAACAGAATTTTCATATTACTTCTTTACCCCTTTTGAAATATTCAAAACAACACCAATCGCGGCTAACGAGATGGCAAGCGATGTTCCTCCATAACTAATAAACGGCAATGGCACTCCGGTAATAGGCATAAGCGCTACCATTGATCCAATATTCACGAACGCTTGAATGGTAATCCACGCCCCAATTCCAACGGTGACATATTTCCCAAAATTGTCAGGAGCATGTTTTGCAATTCCCAAGACTCTCCAAAGAAACAATAAAAAGAGACAAATAGTTAATGTAGCAATAACAAATCCCATCTCTTCACTAATAATCGCAAAGATAGAATCTCCAGCCACCTCAGGAAGATATTGAAATTTTTGACGTGAATGTCCATAGCCAAGTCCCAAAATCCCTCCAGACCCAATAGCTAATAAGGCTTGATTAATATGATAGCCAATTCCAAGCGGATCGAGTTCTGGATGAAGGAATGTTGTAAATCGAGCAGCCCGATAAGGTGCAGCCGTGATAAGCAATACGAGCCCTGTCACTCCAGCCATAATGAGGCCCGTCACATAGGTAAGCGGAGCTCCGGCCACAAAATAAACAACAAGAGACATTGCTGCGATGATTGACATCGTCCCCACGTCTGGTTGCAAGATCATGAGCAACATGATGATTCCAAGCACTCCTACGAACGGCAGAAATCCTGAGCTCACATCTCGTACACTGTGCTTGTCTCGCTCCGCAAGCCACGCAGCAAGGTAAAATAAAAACGTCAGTTTCACGACCTCGGATGGTTGCAGAGAAAACACTCCTCCGATAGAGATCCAGCTATGTGCAGATCCAATCCCTGCAGAGAGACCAGGGATAAATACAAGGACTAACAAAACAATAGAAAGGATGAGGAGATTCCATGCATGCTTCTTCCAAAATGCATACGGTATTCGTGAAAAGGTAATAAGCGCTCCGATTCCTGGCAAAAGCCCGAAAATGATTTGATGTTTTACAAAATAGTAGCTATCTGAAAACTGTGCGTACCCACTGGGAGCGGATGCAGAAAGCAACATGACAAGCCCAAAAAGAATGATCACCCCAACGACCAGGAGAAGGACGTAATCAATTGTGCCAGTTGTTCGTTTCATGTTAGTAGACCAATGCGTCTAAGAGAACTAAAGAGACACCGACGGCTGCAGAAATCATCGAGATCACCCACATCCGCATCACAATCTGAGGTTCAGGCCATCCAATTGCTTCGAGATGATGATGAATAGGGGAAGATTTAAAAATGCGAATATGAAACAGTTTACGCGCACCAATCTGCACAATGACCGATAATGACTCTAAGACAAATACGAATCCAATCACTGGCAAGAAAAAGGCGGAGTTTGTGAGCATCGCCACAATTCCAAGCGTCACCCCCAAGGACATCGCTCCTGTATCCCCCATAAAGAATCGTGCGGGATGAATATTGAACCAGAGAAATGCGAGAAGCGCTCCTAAAATGACTCCACAGAATACAGCGAGGTCATATCGACCTTGCGCAAATGCAATTACGGCATATGCCCCAAACGAAGTCAGAAGTGTCCCCCCAGCGAGTCCATCTAACCCGTCTGCCTCGTTGACAGAAAATGCGGTTGCCACAATCACCAAGATGAAAAATGGGACATACCACAACCCGACGTTGAAATCCCCGACAAACGGAATATGCAACAAATCCCAATCGAGCTTTGCCTGAAACCACCACGCCCCTACAACCGCAATAGCGGTATAGATCAACATCCGATGTCGCATCCTGAGACCTCCCCCCTTTGGACCGATGCCTCTGACATTAAAATAATCATCCACAAACCCCACAAGCGCCGAGGCAACAAGTGCTCCAAGAGGAAGAAGTGTTTCCGACCGACTCAAGAAGTTTAATCGGGCAAAAAGAGGATAGGCAGAAAGAAACGGTGAAACGTGATAGAACACCACCGCTAAAACAAGAACGGTTCCCCATATGAGAATTCCTCCCATGGTTGGTGTTCCCTTTTTCTTTTCATGCAGTTTTGCAAACACAGGAGCATCACGCTCTGTTCGAATAACCTTTCCCATCTTCCATTCCTCCAACAGACGAATAAGGAGCGGTGCCCACGCAAAGGCTACTACGAACGCAATCGCACTCAATAAAAGAACACGGACTATTTCAAAAGATTCCAATGTCATACAATAAGAACGATCAACACCATTGCTACAAATAAAACAAACTCAAGGAGTGGTGTTGCAGCAGCAAAGAAGAGCGATAATGTTTTTTGTTGGCGATAAAATCGAGCCTCAATAATCAGATTTAACACCAGGAGCGCAAGCCCAACCCCTGGGAGAAAAAAGATTTGATTTAGTGGACCAAATCGATCAACTCCTAAATAGATATTATAGTGGAGCGCAATAAATGGTGTCTCCTGCGCAAACGGCAAAATACGCCAGACAGGAAGAAAAAACGTTCCAAGAAGAAACAGGACGGATATTCCCGTAGAAATTTGAATGAGCCTGTTCTTTTGAAACATGCGCTTAAACGATTTCCAGAGTTCTTCAAGATCTTTTTTGTATGGATGTACAGCCACACTATTCAACAGAAATTACTTCGCGAATTTCAGGAAGTGCATCTTGAAGCGCCGCTTCAATTCCCATCTTGAGAGTAATTTCAGACATGGGGCATCCGACACAGGCTCCTTTTAAGCGAACATGCACAGCAGCTGTTTCTGCGTCGTACTTCACTAATTCAATTCCTCCTCCATCCATACGGAGCGCTGGACGAACTTGTTCGAGAACGCGTTCAATTTGTTGTTCCATTGTTTCACTCATAGTATTTCCATTATACTGTTTTTAATCCTTCCCTTCCAGACACGTAAAAGAAAAACACCTCACCCTAGGGCGAGGTGTTTTTCTTTACTGACTTTTTTCAACGTTTGCAAAGACACGTGCTTTGAGAGCGCCATGGAAGTTTTCCATTTTCTTGCGCGTAAACTTCACGACTCCTCCAACCGCTGCGTACAGCGTATCATCAGATCCGCGCTTCACGTTCTTTCCTGGGTGGATTTTTGTTCCACGCTGTCGAACGATGATTTGTCCAGGATTTGTCGTCTGACCGTCTGCCACTTTAACGCCAAGGCGTTTTCCATGGGAATCACGGCCAAGACTCGTGGATCCACCGGCTTTTTTATGTGCCATAGATAAATAAAAGTAAGAATAGATTTCGGCGAGAGTATAGCGATATTGAGGATTTCTGTCAATCTCTTGAAGTCCGTGGATCCAACATTCATTGACAAACGAGGAAAAGAATATTAGATTGAGTTGTCGCATACCCCAACAACCCCAGAGCTACGCATGCCGAGCAACCAAGCCCTTCCCACACCTGAACTGATGGAGTTCGTCAGTCGATTCCAAGCCCTCTCGACCGGAACGAGGGTGCACATCCGTCGACCCTGCTTGATCCCAGGTCAGGGACCTGTGGAGCTCGACGTCGTCGTTGGCTCGGACAACTACTTCCCGCCAATCCACGTCGAGCGCCAAGCAGAGGACGCAGGGGTCAGTCAGACGGAACGTCTGATCGAGCTCATCCGCTGGATCAACCTGTTCATGCGCGACGGACATTGTCTGACGTTCATCAAAGCGGAGCGTACAGATAATAAGCGCAATCTACCCAACCTGGACAGATGGCTCACTGGAAAAACCCCACTCGACGACGACCTTCATCACATGGAGTGTAATGATTGGGCAATCCTCATACTCGAGGTCACCGAAGTCGCTACAGCCTGAACTTCTTGCTCAACTCATGAGCACACCCACCTCACCCACGCGTGATGGTGGTTTTTTATTTCACCCCCTAAACGAAAAGACCCACCTCTTTGCGTAGAGGTGGATCCGTCCAGGATCGACACGAGGGTCGATCCTGGAAATGTGTTCAGTAGCAGTTGAGGACATTGCGCTTCTTATCCTCTGTAACGTCTGAGTCCGCACACAGAGCTGACTTGCTGATTCCACCACCTTGGGAGGTGTTGGGAACAGAGGTCGGCTGGGAGGTAGTTGCGGACGGAGCGATGGACTTGACCGTGCCCATGGCGCGGTCGACCGAGTCTGACCACGTCACGAACAGGAAGACGCCTGCTGCCGCGACGAAGGCGAACCTTGCCCAGCCGTTCCGAACATGCCGGAACCCGTACTGGATCGCGAAGATGCAACCTGCGGTAGCGAGCACCTCCGTAACGGCACGCATGTCCGTCACGGGGCCACCGGTCGCCTGCTTGGCGAACCCAATGACCGCGCTCGCCGTGACGATCAATGCGAGCGCCTTCCAGTACCACTGCCAGCCCCGCCCCACGATCCAGACACCGGCGCGGAGGGCACCAACAATGGCGAGGGAGAAGAGGGTCAGGTTGTAGATGGACTCGATCATGTGAACTCCAGAGGAGGGGGTTGAGAGAAGGAACTTCAGAAGCATCAATAACGCAGTAATATACCAGAAAAACACGGTTTTGTCAAGCATTTTAGGGGCTTTCTCTTGACAAAACCGTGTTTTTCCGTTACATTTATCTGTTCCCAAAAAAGGAGGACAGCCATGCGAACCCTCGCATTCAGTTTCTTGGTCGCTTTGACCATCATGCTCACCGGCTGTCTCCCCGAAGGGAAGGCAGAACAACCCGCGGTCCTCATGGAAGCAACCGTCACCGCTGGAGAGCTGGAGATCGAGGCACCACCCCTTCCTAAGGGTTGTGTGGCTTCGGTAGCCGAACTCCCTCTCTCGATCGTTGCTCAAAGTGACGATCCCCGCCTTCAGAGCGACAACCTCCTGGTTGTTGTGAAGAGCTCGCATCGCGTCATGCTCTTCTCGGATGGGCTCCTGCGTCACGATCGCCCAGGGGACTCCCCTGACTGTTGGCGTGTAGGACTCGGCACCTACAAGGACGGCAGTTCCGCCGGCGCCTTTGACAAACAAGTCGAGGGTGATCGTCGCACGCCAGTCGGCTGGTACAGGACAAGCGACAAGCCTGTCTCTTCACAGTACCATTCGATCCTGATCCACTACCCGGACGAGCGCCATGCCAAGCAGGCACTCGACCGTGGGGCGATCAGCACCAACACATACAAAAAAATCGCTCAGGCAGAGACTGCCGGAACGATTCCTCCTCAGAACACAGCGCTGGGTGGCAACATCCTTCTCCATGGCGGAGGTTCCTCTACCGACTGGACTTGGGGATGCATCGCCCTCAACAACATCGATCAGGATGAACTCCGCGAACTTCTGCCAACGGGCATGAGAACCAGGATTCTCATCCTTCCCTAGCCTCGGACATCGTTCCGGGCTTTTCTATTTGCGCAATGGCAACAATATCAAGAAATGAAGAAATTTTAATATCAGACCCTTTAGCTAAATATCCACCCATTGCTTCCAAATCCGCAGGCTTCATATGAATACACCCATGAGAAAAATCAAGAAATGCTTCTGGGGCTTCGTCTGTAGGGCTTGAATGGAAAAAGATCGACATGAGTTTTCCTTCTGCATCTTTGATTCGAATCGTCTTTGGACCAAAATCATTCCTATCCCAAATTGGACGGAGTTCTCCATCAGGACCTAGTGCATCTTGAACGGTAAAAGGTTTTGGAACTTGAGTAGTTCCATCTTCCAACTGTTGCGATGCATACTTATACAATTTCGATTTATTCTTTTCAACAAATGGCTTACTCGGAGCTCCATACACAACAAACTCTGCCTTATCCCCTGTGAGAAGTCTCCATTTCCCATCTTGATCCTTGTACTCCACATCTTTTTTGTCATTTGCCCATCGTAATTCAGCTCCATCTGCCACCCATGAATTTCGCCATGACACAGATTTCTTTTCGAGCACACGGTCAAATCCAAATCTTCCGTCCGGTGTTCGCACCGCCACATGACCTGGCATCCCACGCTCCCATGCCACTCCATTTGGAGGACCTCCATTACCCGGAAATGTATCTAGCAGAGCTTTTCGATCTCCAACATCATGCAACAAAAGAATGACTCCATTTGCTTGATCGAAAAGCGCGGAATTTTCTTTGCTCGACTCAAACCATTCTCCTACCTCATCACTCATCCACCCATCATGAAGGATCTGAGTTTGAATTGGATGATCTTTTGGCAATTTCTCCATAAGCAATGCCCCCATCTCCCGCACATGCAAAATCCCCACACGCTTTGAAAGATCTTGAGAAAATTCTTGATATAACGCCAAGGCCTCTGCTGGCTCCATCTGTGCAAAAACATCTGGTGCATCTTGTACGCAGGTCTTTGTAAATTCACGCATGAGCGTAGTGTGCGAAAATTCTAGTTTCATTGTTTGAACAATAGCTGAAAAGCTTTTTATTCTCCCTTCAGGACTTCGGTAATGTTGAATAAGCTCTACATCATCCTTATGAAGGTATTCAAATTTTCCATCGAGCGATGGAATGCTTTCGTACTCAATTTTTTCTTCTTGACTCCAATCCTCGCGACCCTGTCTTGCTTCTCGTTCGTCTAATACTTGATCTCTCTCCAAAAGTTCTTCAAACAACATTTTTCTCAATTCGTACTGCACACCAACATCTTGGGAGACCTCCATAATCTCGTCCATTTCTGGATCACTTCCTGCAGACCCTTTTTCGATTGAGCCCATTCCAAGTGCTCCTGCTCCCATCACCACAGTCATAAACTGAAAAACAGGTTTCGTGAGAGGATGCTGACGAAGACGTTGAAGCACTCCTTTGGCCTTTTGGCGATTCACCTCTCTGTCCGCTCCACTCTCTGTCTCAGGTCCCATGCCATACGCTCGTTCATAGTGTTCCGAGCTCACAAGCCATGCATCCAAATCGACATCAGGAGATTCTCTCTCAACACTCTTCTCCATGTGAGACCCGACAGGGACCTCCGTTTTTGGTGATGGACGTTTAAACTCATTTTCTGGTGAGAATTGTTCTACCATAACGTTTTATGACTTTTGTAATGATGCCTTAATAAATGCCTTAAACAACGGATGAGGTTTCAGTGGTCGTGAGTGAAACTCTGGATGAAATTGGACTCCCACAAAAAACGGGTGGTCTGGAAGCTCGACGATCTCTACGAGTCCAGACTGAGGATTCACTCCGGATACGATCAGACCCTTTTTTTCCATCGCTTCCTTGTAGTCATTATTAAACTCATAGCGATGTCGATGTCGCTCAGAAATCGAATTTTCCCCATACGCTTTTCGAGCAATCGTTCCCGCTTTTAGATCACAGTCGTACGCTCCAAGTCGCATGGTTCCCCCATACCGATTCTCACGAATATTCTTCATCTGAACCGGATTCACATGAATGATTGGATCCACTGTTTCCTCATCAACCTCGACCGTATGCGCCGATGTCTTCCCCAGAACAGTACGCGCAAATTCTACCACTGCCAACTGCATGCCGTAACAAATTCCAAAATACGGAATCTGTTTCTCACGGCAATACCGAACCGTCGAAATCACTCCTTCAATCCCCCGTGTCCCAAATCCACCTGGCACGAGAATTCCATCATACTCAGAAAGTCGCTTCAATTTTTTTGGATCTGTTTCAAACTCTTCTGAATTGATCCATTCGAGTTGTATCTTTGCTTTATTTGCCCATGCAGCATGCTTCAGCGCTTCGATTACAGAGATATATGAATCTGATAATGTGTAATCCCCTGTTGAAAAATACTTTCCCACCACCGCAATCTTCACATGTTTTTCGGCTTTGTCTTGGATTCCCGCCATCGTATTCCACTTGCGTAGATCTGACCCTTTTGGCTTTAATCCAAACTTCTTCAACATTTCGTCTGAAAAGCCTTGCTTCTCAAACACAGCTGGGATGTGATAAATGGAAGAAACGTCTGGAGCAGAAATCACATCGTTTGGTTTCACATTACAAAACACCGATAACTTTTCCCGACGTGGCTTGTCCATGTACTGCTCGCCACGACAGACAATAAAGTCTGGATGAATTCCTGCACTATTGAGCGTACGTGTCGCGTGTTGCGTCGGTTTCGTCTTCATCTCCCCAAGATGTTTTGGGATCGGGAGATAACTCACCAAGATAAACATCACGTTCTTCGGGTCTGCAAGATGCATCATGCGCGCCGCCTCCAAAAACAAAATATTTTCATACTCCCCAACGGTTCCTCCGATCTCCACAACGGTGAAATCCGCCTTTGCATGATCCGTCGCTTTCTTAATACGTGCAATCACTTCTTCTGGAATGTGTGGAACCACCTGCACACACTTACCCTTATATCCAAGATTCCGTTCGCGTTCGATCACTGTCTGATACACACGACCGGTCGTCATGTAATTCATGCTGGTGAGCTCCACATTCAAAAATCGCTCATAGTTTCCCATGTCCTGATCGGTTTCGTCTCCATCGTTGGTCACAAAAACTTCTCCATGTTCAAGCGGATTCATAGTTCCTGCATCCACATTTACATACGGATCGATCTTGATCGCTGTCACAGTAAACCCGCGCGACTGAAGAATCTTTCCAATAGAGGCGGTTGTGACTCCTTTCCCCACACCCGACATCACTCCTCCCACAACGAAAATATAACGATGAATCATAGACATAGTTAAAAACGGGCATAGATCGCCCGCTTTTTTATTTTTCTTCGATAATAATTCTGAGCTCTGCTTCAAAGCCGTATGGAAGTTGAATATGAATCATGTGGTCACCTACCTCCTTGATTGGTTGACCGATCTTCACAGATTCTTCCTCCACCTTAAATCCACTCTTCTTGAGCGCAGAGCAAATCGCCTTTGGGCTGATTGCTGCATACAGTACGCCGGAGTCATTCACTTTCTCCTGCATGATCAACTCAAATCCCTCAAGCGATGCCGCCAAATCACTTGACACAGACATCTCACGCTGCTCCTTCTTTGAAAGCGCTTTCTCTTTTTCCTCCTTTTTCTTCATGCTCTCTGCTGTGGCAGGAACGGCCATATTTTGAGGGAACAAAAAATTGCGAGCGTGCCCATCTGAGACTTCCACAATTGCCCCTTCTTTTCCTAATTCCTTCACGTCTTTCAGTAAGAGTACTTTCATAACAGGTCTATTATACCATGAGTTTTTTGAGGTCAGACAAAACTTCCTGTGCATGTTCTGCTGGCTTCACGGCCTCGTATACCTTCGCGATTTTTCCTTCTGGATCGATCAAATAGGAAACCCGGCTAATTCCCATGTACGTCCGCCCCATAAACTTCTTCTCCCCCCAAACTTCATATTTTTGAACAACCTCCTTTTCCTCGTCCGCCAAGAGCGTAAACGGAAGTTCGTACTTTTCCGCAAACTTCGCATGCTTTTTTACGGAGTCTACACTCACTCCAAACACCTGGATTCCCAACTTCTTAAACTTCGGCCAAGAATCACGAATCATGCACGCTTCTTTGGTGCAACCTGGTGTGTCATCTTTTGGATAAAAGTAAAGGAGCACCCACTGACCTTTGTAACTTGAGAGTTTGTGAACGACTCCCTCCTGATCAGGAAGTGTAAACGCAGGAGCTTTTTTTCCTTGTTTCAACATATGAGTCTATTTTAACACAAAAAGAAAAACTCTCATTGCATACGGTTTTATGGCTCAAAACAATAGAATCATTTTCCTCCTGTGAGCATTACAATTGATTGACAAAGAGGCTCTATTTTGATATAAACCTACGTCGTTCTTTCATATTCACCCAAGCAATGGATACGCAAATGCCAGACATCCGGATTTCTGTGGCCAACCTTGTGCCACGGGTCGTACACATGAAAACAGGCGAAGGTCATTTCATGGGCCTACTAAATCGAAAGTTCTACCGAAAGGGTCAGCGCATTTATGGCGCTCTCGGTGGTGCCGCAGAGCTTACTCTCACTGGAATGAGACTCCTTGAAGCGCGCTTCAATGCCGATTTTGAAAACGGCCGTGATGCCCGCCTGTTCATCAATCCAGCAGATCTTGATGAAGTCATGAAGCTCTTTGCAGAGCGAGAACCTTCATTTTGTGAGACGGATCCTTTTCGAGAGATCCAAGAAGAACTCATCATTGGCGAGTATCGCGACTTACCTCCCGTACTCCCGAATTGCATGTACCCATTTAAATTACGGTACGTGAAGTCGCTTGTTCAAGCCAGTCAAGCTGAACAAATGAGTAGACCAGGAGGAACGACAGACATCCCCTCCCACCGCTACTTCCATCTGTTTGAAATGTTCGTACCTGATGGAGTATTCACTCAGCTTCAATCGCACCCTGCGGTCAAATTCTTTACAAAGGAAGAAATCGCGACGACTCAACAAGGTGCCGTTCAAGGGCTCGCTCAGGACGGAAGCATCATTGGGACAAACCTCTTCTGGTAACCACCCCAATCTCTCACACCCCACACAAATACAAAGATTGCTAATCTGCGTTGTGTCGGGTGTGCTTTTTTATATCTAGAACAAAACTAGCATCATTGTTTTCTTGCGAGATCAGTAATAAAGACCCCACTAGTATTCAATCAAAAAACCGATACGTCTGTTTAAGTGACGTATCGGTTTTTGTTTCAATTACTTACACTTTTTACATTTCTTTGTCAGAAGAAGTAAGACCGCTGAGAGTCCGACGAGAATGTATACAAGCTTCACAAGCCATGGCCATCCGCCAAACAGTGTTTCGACGAGGTTCCAATCAAGAAGCCCAATAAGCCCCCAGTTGATACCTCCTACCCAAAGAACCCACCACGCGACACAATGGGCTCCACATGTTCCTTTACTCATCATACGAATAAATTTAGACACGAATTAATAAAATAACTTTAGCATTATTAGAGAATATCTAGGAAAATGTTATCCACAAATAGACAGACAGGATTTAAGCGAAGAAAATCATTCGTCTGCTATGATGAACTCAAACATGAACCTCTATGAAATTCACCTACAACCACGCTCTCATCTCCCCAACAAGCCTCCACCCGCTTATTCAACGCATGTCCACTTACCAAAAGCGTCTTGAGCAAGTTGCTCAAGCAACAGGATATGTCGAGGCTGAATCATCAATTCAGTTACCAAACGACGAAGCACTGCTTGAACAGATACAAGAAACCGCTAAGCGTCTTCACAGCCCGACACTCCAGTATATTATTGTGATTGGAATTGGAGGCTCAAACCTTGGAACCCAAGCGGTCTATGAAGCAATTGCGGGGAGCATGAATCTGCTTGTAGATCGTCTGCCTAAACTTATTTTTCTTGATACCGTCACAGATGAGAAAATGACTGCGGTTACCCGTGTCTTCGACCATCTCACGAACAAACATGACTTCCTTATCATCTCAATCAGCAAATCAGGCACGACCACAGAAACGGTTGCAAATACAGAAGTGCTTTGGACATTTATTGAAGAACAATATGGAAATGCCCAGGATCGGTTTGTCTTCATTACGGATGAAGGGTCAAAACTCTGGGACATGGCTGAGACAAAGCATGCAGAGCGTTTGAGTGTTCCTACACAAGTTGGTGGACGCTATTCCGTTTTCTCTGCTGTCGGACTCCTTCCCCTCGCCCTTGCAGGAATTGACATCAAAGAATTTGTGCACGGAGCCAAGCAAGCCATCATCCAAGGAACCTCAGACTCCGAGACGGAAAACGATGCGCTTGTGAGCGCATGCCTCACATATGTTCACATGCAACAAGGACGCACGATTCACAATAGCTTTCTCTTTTCTCCAAAATTTGAAGGACTTGGTAAATGGTACCGACAACTGATGGGCGAAAGTCTTGGAAAAGAAATGGATCTTGATGGAAAGATCGTTCACACAGGCATCACTCCGATTGTTTCGATTGGATCAACAGATCTTCATTCGATGGCTCAACTCTACTGGGGTGGACCAGACGACAAATACACAAACCTCATTTTCTCTTTTACAGGGGCAGTACACAGCGTTTCGCAACACCCAGCCCTTCAGGGCTTGGTCGCAAATATTCATGGAACATCCTTAGAATCAATCATGCAAGCTATTTATGGCGGAGTAAAATCTGCGTATGAACAAAAAAAACGTCCGTATATCGAGATTGATCTCGACCTCGCAGACGCCTTTGAGCTTGGGTATTATCTTCAATTTCGCATGATTGAAATGATGTACTTGGGACATCTCTTAAACATCAATCCTTTTGATCAACCAGCGGTTGAACTCTACAAAACCACAACTCGAAATCTCCTTCAAAATTCAACTAGAGGTTAAAGAAATTTGCCTGTTTTTGTTTGAGAGCGAACCGAATAATGTCTTTTGTGCTGGACGGGAGAGTACGAAATGTTCGTTTGATTGTCCGAGTCATTTTTGATCGTGGAGAAAAGTAGTTCCGAACTTTTTGAACTGTTCTCCCAAAAAATCCTTTTGCAGGTTTTGTCTGAGCGACATCAGGAGCATTTACAAAATCTGCCCAACCAACAGGAAGTGACTCTCCTGTATTTTGTCGCATATAGTAATCCACGGTCTTCATGGTGTCACGGATCTTTAATAGATCCTCTTGAGAACAACCAAGCTCTTCCGTCATCACTTGGATACGTTGCTCTGCAGATGCAACAAAATCAAAAGCTCTTTCAAGAGGAGTTGGTTTTTCAGCCTCTTTTTTTTGCTTTGACTCCTCCGTTCTTTTTTGTTTCTCTTCCTTTTTTTGTTCAAGGGCCTCCTTGCGTTGTTTAAGGAGAAACTCAGGTGCAGGTAATTTTCCTTCACGCACATCCTCTTTAATGGCTTGAGCAGCCTCTTTCAGGGATTCTGGAGCTGTACTCGATCGTAAAATAGAATCAAGAATACGCACACTTTTTTCTTGTCGAGCACTATCAAGATACACATCTCGAAGCAGACGAAACACCGAAGTCTCTCGCGCCCCAGAACCCGCTTTTCCTAAGGCTTTTCCAACTGAAAAAAGTTTCTGATCCCATGGAAGCTCCTCATTTCCAGAAACTAAATCGCTCTCGAATAACGTAGGATGCTCCGAACGAAACTCCGCAGCTTTTAAAATGAAGCGATACTCATCGCGTTCACGCCCCAAGGCATACCATTTCATTTCGTCTAGTGGACGAAACTTCCCTCCCGTGTGGACAGCATCCATTTGAGTATTCAGCTGATCAAGTCTTTGTCGAATTTCTTCCACAGAAGGTTCAACTCTTGGACGCCAATTCACAGGCTCAAGATATTCCCCTGTATCATCAAGGACTTTTTGCAGTTCTTGTTTGGTTTGATTTGGATTTATATCACGTCGTAGGGCATAAGACTGACGTTGGAGAGCATGAACGCGTTTAAATAATCGTTCTTTCATTTGTGGATCAGCTTGTGCGAGTTCTTCTTCAACCAACCGCAATTCTGCTTGAATCTGTATTAAGCTCTGTTGTGACTCCCGCTGATCTGATCGTGTAACCGCACGCAGAGTCGAGACGAGCATTTTGCTTGGATCCTCATCAAGAACCGCTTCTACAAGCAATACCTCTTTCATTCCAAGAAGATCTTCCCGAGAAAAATCAGATTCCTCTCCGGCAGTTTTTAATAACGTATCCACAAGCACATCAAATTGACGATCAAGTCGATCCATCTGCTGTATCGCCTTAGCTTCTTGTGAAACATCTGCCCCCTCCACAATCTTCACACGAACCTCCCCTGGCGTACGTTCATGCGCGAGATACAGTTCCCCGTTCTGACTTACATGAGCCACTTCATCTCCTTGACCGACAACATCAACCTCCAACCAATATTCGGCCCCTTGATCTTTTGTGACTTCCCAAAGAGGTTTTTCACTTGATTGACGTGCTCTTGATTCTCTCTTTGCAGATTCTCTGACTCTCGCTCCCCGAGCTCCTTCAGAATATTGATGTCCGGGTCGTTGTCTTGAATTTTCAGGTGTTGAAGCTAATTGATTCATAAAAATTACATCAGAGAGATAAAATTATTAATCACTTGTTGAAATACCTCTGTCTCTTGTTCGTAGGAAATCACCACCAAAGCCCCATGCAGTTGAAAGACAATGACTTGGGCAGGTGACTCATTTGTCCCTGCTCCTCGAAGAAATATTGCCTGTTCCCCTGCAATCTCCCCCACCCGCTGTGCCGCCTCTCCTGTAGGATAAAAAAAGGACAGATTTTGACTGAGCCACTCGTGCGTTGACCGAACATCCTCAACTACACGGATCGTAAAAAAATTAGTCTCTCCATCAACAAGAAAGATGAGTCGCGATGATTCATCTGCATGAACGGCCGTTTGATCATCTGTCACAGCATAGACCGTCATTCCTTCCGGAATCTCAAATGCATACCCGAACTGTGTGTTCGAATACATCTCATGTGGGGAAACATCCGTTTCTTCCACAACGAGCGGTGTATCTGATATCAGAGATCCACTTCCAACTGCCCCACATCCAGGCAATATAATGATGGCTCCGAAGAGAATCCAAAAACCTTTCATAGAGTCACTTTTGCCTCTTTATTCTATCATTGACGACCCAGAAAAACTATGGGAAAATTCTCGTGGTTCTCTTGTTCGTTCGTTGACACCCTCTTTCAGGGTCCAGCCAATAAGAGGCACCGTTCTTAACTCACTGGATCGTCTTATACGATTCACTTGTCACTCTTATTGTGAACAACAAGCTATTTATTGGTTCGTTGCCTTGGAGTGTAGATGACGCTCAATTGCAGGAAATTTTTGCTGCACATGGGTCTGTCACTTCTGCTCGCGTTATCACTGATCGTGATACCGGGCGCTCACGCGGATTCGGCTTTGTCGAATACGCAGATGAGGCTTCAGCACAAACCGCCATGGAAGCCACCGATGGCACCATGATTGATGGGCGGACTATCTCCGTCTCATTCGCAAAACCAAAGGCTGAATAATGTAAAACCGGCGATCTGCTTGCTCTTCGTCACGAAAATCTTTCAACGACCATCGGGTCGTCTCAAGATCTTTCATGACTCCAGAGCAGCGCATATCACTCGGTTTAACATCATTCCGACTAGGATCGAAAACACTCAGCTTAGCTGAGTGTTTTTTGTATTTAGTTATGTGCACTTAGGAGGTCCCAGCGGAAGCCTTCTTCCATTGTTTCGTCTGGAATCCAGGCGGCGAAATAAATACGCAATGTCCCTTCTGGAAATTCGACAAGCTTTGGATCATTTAATGATCGCACCTCATCTTTCTTCCAATCACTCCAGGCAATCAACTGACCTTCATAATCAAACGTCACCCCATCATCATGACTAATATAGGCATGAATCGTTCCGACTTGATCTTTTTGAGGACGCTTCCCCGTTTCTTGATTCATGATGATTAACCAAATGTCTCCATTTGCTCGAACAAGTGTGTGCGGATCCGCATAATCATCGCTTGGCAATGTTCCTTCTAATACATCTGAGCGATCAAACACGAAGGTCATTCCATTCGTTTCAGGGGATGCATACGCTCTGTTTACCACGACGTGATTATTGATCGTAGAATTATATAACAGGACCACTCCGCCTTTAGAATCTAGAAAGAATGTTGAGACCCCAAACGTGTGTTGGGTATTTCTACTATCCGTCTCAACGGCATATCGAATTCCGTCATCTTG
>JABMNY010000016.1 GCA_013204385.1 Candidatus Uhrbacteria bacterium | reverse complement strand
TGATGGGCGAGTGGTGAAATTGGTATACACGCTAGCCTTAGGAGCTAGTGCCGCAAGGCGTGAAGGTTCGAGTCCTTTCTCGCCCACCATCTTTTCAAAATAAAACAACTCGTTCGTTCGGAACCACCCAAATCGAATTTGATTGTTCCTCACTCCACTCATTGTTCGAGTCCCTCCTCGCCCACCAAAAATCTTCCGAAAGTTTTCGGAAGATTTTTTCTTTCAGATGAAACTGTGGTACAAAAATGGACGTATGTTTGAAGCATTTCTTATCGTTACCACCGTCCATATGCTTGGCCTGATCTCACCGGGACCTGACTTTGTGATGATTGTCCGCAACAGTCTCGTGTATTCTCGACGCACAGGCATCATGACCGCACTAGGGATTGCGATGGGTGTTGGTGTTCATGTGACTTACTCGCTCCTTGGTATTGGACTCCTGGTTTCCAAATCGATTTTGCTGTTTAACGCACTCAAAACGTTTGGTGCACTCTATCTTCTCTACTTGGCCTATCACATGTTGCGGAGTCAACCCAAGACTAAGGAAGAACTCGCTGTTTTTGTAAAACCAGACATCGCCCCAAGCAAGGCCTTTAAGATTGGATTCTTGACGAATGTCTTCAACCCGAAAGCGACACTCTTTTTTCTTGCTGTATTCTCTCAAGTGATCGATCCAGCGACGGGCCTTCTTTTAAAACTTGCCTTCGGTACCGAGATGATCATCCTCACATTTCTTTGGTTTGCGTTCGTCGCCAACGTTCTCACGATCGCTCGCATCACAACATCCTACCAACGCATCACACATCATATCGATCGCTTGATGGGAGGAGTGCTTGCAATCCTAGGACTTAAAATCTTATTTTCTTCAAAGGAATAATCCTCATCATAAACGGACTGTCCCCAAGGGAAGGTTTTGTTTTTACGAACAACCTGAGATGCTAAATTTAGAGAAATATTGAAACTCCCTTAGGAAATACTTGAGCACAAACAACCCTTCGGTCAGTTGACTGACAAACAAATTCTTGATGTCATGAGAGTACAAGAGAAGACCCCCTTAGATGATTCCACTCCTTGTGAGTGTGTACATCTTGGGGGTCTTTCTTTTTGCGCGCCGCTTTGCAAAGCACCTTTAAAATTAAACCGCACCTATGTTGAAACTATTTGACCGCTATTGGATAGCACTCGTCATGATTCTTACGATTGCTGCGTTGCCAATGCGTACCCACGCAAGCATACCTACAATTGTATTCTCTGAAATTGCCTGGGCTGGGTCTTCGATCTCCAGCTCAGATGAATGGATCGAACTCACAAATGTCAGTGATGAAACACTTAACCTTTCAGGATGGAAGATCACGGGAGCAGGGAGTTCAGAATCTGATCTTGTCTTCCCAGAAGAAAGTCTTATTGAACCTCATTCAACGTATCTTATTTCAAACTATGCGCTTACACACGAAAACACCGCACTCGGAACCTCACCCAACTTCACCACCGCCACCTTGTCATTGCCAAACGGAGGATTCCGTCTTGCTCTCTATGACGATGAGAATACCCTCATCGATCTGGCAGGAGCGGATGGATCCCCTTTCGCTGGACGATCTGGCAGCACTGCAGATTCTAATGACGGACGATATGCCAGCATGGAGCGAGTGGACGGATTAGCCGATGGATCTCTTGCCACGTCGTGGTCTGATGCTCATTCCTCTCAGGGTTTTCTTGAAGGTGTTGAAGACTATGGCACGCCAGGGATCGTATCCTTTGCCTCCCAAACAGATGGTGAAGATCTTGTTGAAGAAGTATTCTCTGACTCAATAACCATGCGGATCAACGAGTTTGTGGTCGATCCTCTCGAGGACGAACATGAATGGATCGAGCTCATGAATGAACGCACAGAAGAGATTGATCTGACTGGATGGACTGTTGAAGATGCGGTTGGAAAACAAACACTCCTTGATGGCATCATTCAACCTGGAGCGTATTATCTTATCGATGCACCGCTTGGAAAACTTAATAATGACGCAGACTCTATTGTGCTAAAAAATGCGTCAGGTGAACTGATCGATTCACTCATCTACGGCACAGATGAGCTTCCCGCTCCAAAAGATGGATCAGCCCTCGCTCGCAATTCAGAAGGTGTTTTCGAACTCACCTATCAACCAACTCCTGGCATGGAAAATCTGATCGACACTCAAAAACCAGAAATTCTGGAAGAAGAGATTGTAGAAGTTAACGTTGAAGATGGTCTTACGCAAGAAACAGAATCCATTCCACAAGAGGAAGTAAGTGTAGAGGTGCTAGAGGAGGAACCGACAGAAAAAACGGACACAGTTTCTAGCGTCGATCAAACCATTGAACTCCGTATCAGTGAATTTGTCGTCGATCCACTTGAGGGTGGGATCGAATGGATTGAATTGTTTAATGCATCCAGTGTTGATGCACTCCTTACGGGATATGTCCTCGAAGACGCTTCAGGAAAATCAACTCATCTCTCAGCATTCACAATTTTGGCAGACAGTTATCTCGTAATTGAATCACCAAAAGGGAAACTCAATAACGATGGTGACACAGTCACTCTAAAAAACGGGGCTGGAGAGATTCTTGAGTCCGTTACTTATGGAGTCAATTATTATCCTGTTCCTCGTAACGGGAACGCGCTTGCTCGCAATGGAGACACGTTTGAACTCACGCAAATTCCTACCCCAGGAAAGCCAAACCTCATCTTTATTGCCATAGAATCTATCGATGAAATCCCTGTGACTTCCGCAATTGAAGTAGTGCCCGTCGCAACTGAATCATCAACGGAAATTCCTGAATCCGACCCCGAACCAGAACTTCTCAAAACGGTTCGATTTGTCACACTCTATCCAAATACAACTGGATCAGATGAAACGGAAGAATACATCGAAATTCAAAATACAGGACTTGAACCCGTCGATCTCAACGGGTGGTTGATTGAAGATGGTTCAACAGACACCTACACATTCAAAGAGACAACAACTATTTTTCCTGGCGAGACAATACGCCTCTATCGAACAGACTCAAAACTTACGCTCAATAACACAGGCGACACACTTGAACTCCTCGCTCCAGACGCAGAGATTGTCGACAAAGTGACGTATGGAAATGCCGCAAAGGGGGTTGTGTATACCTACGCAAATTCCCTATGGAGTTGGTCTGCTACGGCTTCTTCTCAAGCGGTTGCAAGCCCTACATCAAGGAGTGCATCCGCAACCAAAACATCTGTATCATCTTCAAAAGCACAACCTGCAATTTCAGTTACAATCGCAGAAGCAAAAACAAGAGTTGATGGAACAGACGTACATGTAACAGGAGTCATTACAGCTCTCCCAGGAGTATTTGGAGCACAAATTTTTTATCTTGAAGATTCCACGGGAGGGATTCAAATCTATTTATATTCTGGTGAGTATCCTAATCTCGCACTGGGAAACACCGTTGAGGTCACAGGCGTCTTAAGTACAAGTAGAGGCGAGAGACGCATTAAACTTGCAGGCACAACGGGGGCTGTCCCAGCAAGCGCACGTCTCACACTTCCCACCAATACATATGCACTCACTGAGGTAAATCCATCTCTTACCGGGACACTCCTCTCAACATCAGGTCAAATCCAGTCAAAGTCCGCTACAAAACTGATTCTTGAACAATCAGGCGCAACACTCACTATCTATCTCAATAGCACACCAGCGATTGACCCTAATCAATTTGAACGTGGGGATCAGATGACCATCACAGGCGTGCTCACAAGCTATGATGGCGAGCTTCGACTTCGTCCTCGCACAATCGAAGATATGGCAATTGAGGAAGAGGCATTAATGGCGAGCTCGACAACCACTCATGAAAGCACAAAAGACGCTGGTTCGGCGGGGATCATTTTGTTACTTATAACAATCGTCGTCCTTGGGCTTCTTGCTCTCTGGCATTTCGTTCCACGCCGTCGACTCACACCCGCAACAACCTAATTATGACATCTGTTGCTGTAAGCGCTCGAGAAATTAAATCTGCCATTGAGCGCAAGGCTTATGCCTATGGCATCTCCGAGCCCGTTTCTATTCTTCTCGGAGAATACGTTGTTGAACTCATGAAACATCTCTATGGAAAACAAAACACAAAATAACTGGTACCAAAAACTATTAGATAAAATAAGCGAACTGGCTGAACAATTTGGACTCGATGATTCACAAACAAATCGATTTCGTGATTTCACCGTCTCACTCGCACGAGATCAATTCAAAGCAGGAAACCGATCAGGAGCCGGTTGGGCTTTTGATCAAGTACGTAAGAAAACGACGCAGGGTCAAGTCGCATAACTCCTATGAACGGCTAACACTATGGGCCTGGTAAACAGATCAGCCAGGTCCACATCCTCCTATGCTATAATCGAAATACGCTATGAATGAAGAATTAACAAAATCTGATTTCCAAGAAGCTATACATGGCATCCATGTGGTGATTGGTGACCTTTCCCAAAAAATGGTCGCTGGTTTCGTGCATGTCGATGAAAAATTCGAACAAGTAGATCAACGTTTCGAGCAGGTCGATAGACGATTTGAACAAGTAGACCAACGATTTGAACAAGTAGACCAACGGTTTGAACAGGTAGACCAACGGTTTGAACAGGTAGACCAACGGTTTGAACAGGTAGACCAACGGTTTGAACAGGTAGACCAACGGTTTAAGGAAATAGATCAACGTTTTACTGGAGTAGATAAGAAGTTTATTGGCATCGATGCACAATTTAAAGGTATTAATGCACAACTAAAGGAAGCCAAAGAAGAACGTCAATCAATGCGCGCTGACCTTTCAGATCTCACAATCATGACAAAAGTAGGGTTCGATGATCTTAGTAAGAAGGTCGACGACAACACAAAAACAATTGCATCTGTCGACACCAGGATCCACCGACTCACAGACATCGTCTACAACCAAGATTTACGACTCAGACTTCTAGAAAAGTCTTAACGGTAGAAATACAAACACCTGGATCATCCAGGTGTTTGTATTTGGAGAGGCTCAACCCTTGCCAATTTACTTAAAATCTGTTAAATTTTCGCCGTATATGGCACAAAATAACGTTATCGTTCGATTTGAGAATGTGACCTTCGGGTACAACTCTGACACTCCTAATTTAAAGGAGGCAAATTTTTCTGTTCGAGAAGACGCAAAGCTCACGCTTATGGGTCAAAACGGCGCAGGAAAAAGCACCATTTTTAAACTCATCACAGGAGAGCTCAAGCCTGATCGTGGAGAAGTTCATTTCAAGCAAGGGTCCACAATCGCAACCGCAAAACAAGTCATGGCACGTGAACACCTGACAGAAAGCGTTCGTGAGTACTTTGCCCATGCCTTCGAAGAAGCTCCACGCAATCTTGATAAGCGTATTGCAGATGTGCTTGAAGTCGTAAATCTTTCTGCTCCACTGGATAAACCTGTGGGAGATTTTTCTGGAGGTCAGCAGGCACGACTCTTACTTGCCTACGCCCTTATTCAACAGCCAGACATCCTGCTTCTTGATGAGCCAACAAACAATCTTGATCGTGATGGAATCGATCACCTGACGATGTTCCTCATCATGTATCCGAAGACCGTCCTCGTCATTTCCCATGACGCCGACTTTTTGAACAGCTTTACAGAAGGCGTGTTGCACCTGGATATCTTTACTGGAAAGGTTGATAAGTACGAAGGAAACTATACGGACGTGGTTGAGGAAATCTCTGCGCGTGTTGAACGTGACCGAGCAAAAAACGCTCAGCTTCTCAAAACCATTCAAGATCGCAAAGACAAAGTAAACTTCTTTGCCCACAAGGGAGGAAAGATGCGTAAGCTTGCAAGTAAACTTCGAGACGAAATTGCCGACGCGGAAGAAAATATGGTGGGAGTAAAGCAAGACGATAAAACCATTTCAAACTTCAATATTCCTGCCCAACCATTCAAAGACGCCGTCGTCACAATTAAGTCCGTCAAAGTGATCGAGAATCACGAAGCAAAAAAAGCAGAGATGGAACTCATTCTGCGAAAGACAAATCATCTTCTTATCTCAGGACCAAACGGAATTGGAAAGAGTACGCTCCTGCGCGCACTCGCGGAAGGAAAGGATCCAGATCTCAAAATTGCAGACGACATCAAAGTCGGTTACTACAAACAAGATTTCTCTGGACTCGACTTCGGGCAAACCGCGTACGCATCGCTTGAAAGTGTGATGGATGTTCCTGACAACGAAACGCTTCGCCGAGCTGCCGCACAGTTCCTCCTCAAAAGTGATGAACTTGCTACTCCCGTCGGAGCACTTTCGGAAGGTCAAAAAGGACTCCTGTGCTTTGCACGATTTGTGCTCCAAGAGCCGGGTCTCCTCATCTTCGACGAGCCAACCAACCACATCAACTTCCGTCATCTCCCCGTGATTGCAAAAGCACTGAACGACTACAAAGGGTGCATGATCGTTGTGTCTCACGCAGAAGATTTCGTCAAACAAATCAATTTCGATCAAACACTCGATCTCTCAACTCTCATAAAATAGCCCAAAAAACACCTTTCACAGTAGAAAGGTGTTTTTTGTTTATACCAGGGGGATTTTGGGCCAATACACTCTAAAACCATTGACAAAATGGGTATTTTGTGATAACTTACCTCGTTCTTCAACCCTAAAGAGAACCTGGAGGAACCATGAAAAAGAAGACTTGGGAAGAGCTCATGAAGTACCTGGATCCATTCGAGACCCACGCCATCGAGCGGAGGCGCTCGGTCTGGGAATCTGAGCTGAGCGAACTCGAGAAGATAATCGAGAACGCTCCGACCAATCCACATGCACTCGACAGCGACTACGCACGACGCTGTGGAGGACGGCTCGTCGATGTGCGCAAGCGCATCAAACACGTCAAGACCAAGCTCGGGAGCAAGCGCATGCGTTTGTTCCTGAACCGTCTCTCTGCCTGACCACACTCACACAACACCAAGGAGATCCCATGTCACGCATGCTCGGTGCTTGTTGCACCTGCCAAGAGTCCCACCCTGTCCGGTCCGCAAGTCGATCGATGATCGATCACGACGCAGGCAAGGCTGGTCGGTACGTCATGGACTCACACGACCCCAGCTTCGGTGGTGGTCCGTGTGAAGGATTTGGTACCACACCTCAGGCGGTGTTCGAAGACACCACGACCACGGACGCTCCACCCATCAAGAAGCCCGCCCCCGTGGTGGTGCGCGCACCCACCAAGACGGAACGTCCGAACAAAGGCTTCTCGTCCCTCGCCGACGCCTTCGCTCGCGCCGGCAACAAGTCCAAGTCCTGAACAACCCACGAACCCCACCCTTTATCGAGAAACCCCCGCTGGTTCTCGCTGATCGGTGGGGTGTTTTCTTTTTTAGGCGCGATGCGCTTTTTTTGATAGGATATGGCAGTTATGCAACAAGAAGAAAAAGATCAAATTTTGATACAGGCAAAAACGCAGGTCAAAGAAACGTGTTCTCTTCTTGATCACACATTCCAGGATCTTGCAGTCTCTGTTGAGATGCGCAAGGAAGACTTTAAACACGACAGGATCACAGACGACAAACTTATTTTTACTCGCCTGCTCTCCTATGATGAAACACGATTAGAGGAACTAGATCATCTTAAAGACTCCCCCTACTTTGTTAAATGTCGCATCAAAAAAGAAGGATCGTCCCAAGAAGAGGACTGGTTCTTTGGAAAGTTTGGGTACAAGGAATCTTCAATTTTTTCTTGGATCACCCCCGCAGCATCTATTCGATTTGAAAAACCAGGAACCTTCTCTTACGCACAACCTGACGGAAAAATCGTTCGCGGAACACTATCAGCAAAAGAACAGTACATGATCGTTCATGGAAAAATCCTTTTTCTTGCGACAGAATCTCTTGAGCAAGAACGCGAGCTTATTTACCAAGAACATTTCTCAACGCACAAAACAGGTTTTGTGCTTCCTGAAATTGTCGCGCAAATGGAGAAGGCTCAGGACCAAGTGATCCGTGCAGATCATAAAGGCTCATTCGTTATTTCAGGCCCGGCTGGTTCTGGAAAAACAACTCTTGCTCTCCATCGGATTGCCTACCTTGTCCAATCCCCAGAGACTTCGGAACAGTTTCCAACAAACTCGATCATCGTTTTCGTCCAAGATACTTCAACACAAGATTATTTCTCTCACCTTCTTCCTGAACTCGGAATCAAACATGTGCAGATAACCACATTTGCTCAATGGGCGCTGACGATTCTTGGCCTTACCGACATAAAATATGTCGATCGATTCGGAATGGATGAATCAGAGAAAGATGCATTCGAGCAAGCAAAACTTGGTATCCTCCACACGACACATGATCCCCTACTGACTCTTTCAAAAAATCCGTTCATCTATCTGAAAAAAGTTTATGATAACGCTCTCGAGAATGAACAACTAGACGTATTCAAACGACAAACAAAAGCTCTTCAACTTGATCGATTCGACCTCACGCTTTTACTCAATGCATTCCACGCAACACACGGGGAGCTCACGAGAACAAAAGAATATTATCAAGAACTGAATAACGGAACGCTTAAAAAGAAAATAGGCCGACTCCCTATCACCTATTCCTCATCCTTGTCGATGAATTTCAAAATTATCTCCCTGAACAAATTAGGCTCATGAAAACATGTGGGCAAAAAACAGCTCAATCCATGATCTACATCGGAGACATCGCTCAACAAGTTCAAATTGGAACTGTTCGTGACTGGTCACAGATTCAGGAAACGATTTCTTCCAAACGACTTGTGGAACTCACAAAGGTTTATCGAAACACCAAAGAGATCCTCTCCTTCATTGCTTCGCTTGGGTACACGGTTGAGATCCCTGCAGAATTACGGTCAGGAGTTCCTGTTCAAGAAGTTTCTCTCTCAGACAAGACTCACGAGATCAATTACATTCAAGAGCGAGTACACACATTAGAAGCAAACCAAACTGTCGGAGTCCTTGCTCGCAATGAAACCTACTTAAGCGAATTTAAACTTGCGTTTGCGCAGAATGAAAACGTCCATGTTTTGGATATCAAAGAAGCCCAGGGTGTGGAGTTTGATGTGGTCTGCCTTGTGGGAGTTGAAAACAACTTATTTAGAGACCCAGAGGGAACTCCCGAAAAACAACGTATCTTAAAAAACCTCCTCTACATCGCCCTTACGCGCGCCATGTCAGAACTTCATGTTTTAGGAAGAACAAAGCTTCATCGATTTGAATAAATTCCTTTACGCAAGCAAAAACACTCTCCTGATCTGGAGAGTGTTTTTGCTTGGGGGATAGGTTGACTTATTGGGCATTTTGAGGTAGTATTCCCCCTCGCTCTTTTTCTGACACCCTCACCTTCTGGAGAGCCTCATGCCCCGCGAACGTGCAGAACACCTCGCTCAATTCCTAGATCCGTGGCAGGCACGTCTAGGCTGGATTGTGCTCTTCTGTGGAATGCTGATGGTCCTCATCGGCTTCCCTGCACAGATCCACAAGAACTGGATCGAGGGTGCGTGCGGAATCGATCCTCTGATCGTCACTGGCGCCCTTCTCGTCTACCTGGTGCGCATCCCCTACCAGATCACCAAGCGCGCCTGGCACCTCTTGCCGGCGGACACTCTGGGACTTCTTCTCAGCATCATCCTGATGATCCAGTACCTCTACTATGGTGGGTACACGATAACGGATGTCAGCAATGTCCTGGCTGGAGTCTTCCTTGTCGGAGGATTCATCCCCTACCTACACAGCGTTGTGTACAAAGGTGCACAGCCCATGAAATCAAGTTGGTTCATTTGGGCATTGCTCGATTCAACCATCTTCTTCGGAATGCTCTTGGAAGACTCTGTGAACGGACAGATGATTGGCGCTATCATCGGCTCCTGGACCACTTTCTGCTTCGCCTGGAAATATGGTGAATCTCAGTGGTCAAAACTCGACAAAGCCTCTTTGACGGGTGCCGTCACAGGAATCGGGATCGGGATTTACTTTAGCGACCCAAAACTGACGATCACCTCTTCTTTGGTCGTGATGTTCATCGGCTCAATTCCAACCATTGAATCTGCTTGGGGAGCACCTGAAAAGGAGCTCAAGATTTCCTGGTGGATCTGGTGGGTGTCCTGTGTCTTCGCACTCATCGCTGTCCCAGCACGGACGCTTGAGGACGCTGGTCAGCCGATCACCTTCTTCATCATCGAGACCATCATGGTGTTCATTCTCTTCGTGCGCCCGCGCATGTTGAGGAAGATCACCTGACAACGCCCCCGTTCACCCCAATCCTCATTGGTCGCGTGAACGGCTTTTTTATTGCAAATCTGACTAAAGTTGTCATACTTAGGAAAGTATTTGAATGAATTGATTATGAGCAAGAAAATTGCTGTCATTGGAGCTGGGATTGCGGGACTTACCTGTGCCTACGAATTACAAAAAGCGGGACATATAGTCACGGTCTATGAAGCTCGCTCGCAAGTAGGTGGGCGTATGGCCTCTCGTGAGAAAGATGGATTTCTTTTTGATATCGGGGCAGATCATTTGTGTAATTTATACGATGAGATGAAGAAGTACTGCACGGAGTTTGGAATCGAGTGGGAGCCGATGCGATTTCTTAAATACGGCATCACGGTAGACGGAAAGATTTTTTCTCCAAATGACGTCTTAAGTCCCCTGTCTAAATTTCGACTCGCTCTCCAGTACTTTTTGATTCGAAATGTTGGCGACTTTTTCAACCTCAACGAACTCGCCCCACATGACAATGGAGATGCCTACTCATTCATGCGTCGACGAACAGGAAAGCAGGTAGCTGATTATTTTGTCGATGCGTTTACCGCCGTGTACCAGTTTCATCGAGCCGACGAAATCTCAACGGGAGCACTCCTAGGAATTATGAAGTCTATTTCCCACAACAAGAAGGGCTGGGACCTTCATCGCACTCAAGGTGGAATGCAAGCGCTTCCAAATGCGTTTGCGAGTCGCTTGGATGTTCGATTGAATCATGAAGTTCAATCGGTTGAATCAGGGAGTCAGGTCATAGTCGATGGGGACGCTTACGATCTTGCAGTGATTGCAAGCCAAGCAACTCATACAAAATGGTTCTACAAAAACCCCACACAAAAACAAAAAGAGATTTTAGACTCAGCTCGATATGCCTCAACGATTAGTGTAGCGTTCCGTGTGGATCGAACGAAGCTCAAGGACACATCTGTCGTCTGGGTGCCATACGTTGAGAACCAAAAGATTTCAGGATATGTGAACGAGTCCATGAAGGGAGAAGAGATGATTCGTGATGGGAAGTCTCTTGTTTGCGTCTGGTTGCATGAGGAATTCGCAAAGACACTTCTGGAACTCGATGATGAAAAGGTATTCGAAGCCGTAAAGAAAGAGTTTATAGAAGTGTGCCCATGGTTCTCACAAGAAAAAGAGATCGAAAACTTCGATCTTGAGCGATGGATCGAAGCGATGCCAAAGTTTTATCCAGGCTCCCTCAAGAAAGCCAAAGCGTTTATTGAAGGCGAGGGTCAAGGTGAACAAAACATCTTCCTCTGCGGAGACTACTTGAACAGTCCATGGACCGAAGGAGCGCTCAGATGCGGTCAGCGTGTGGCACAACAAGTCATGAAAAAAACGTCCTCATAACGAGGACGTTTTCTTTTACAGTTCCGCAATAATCTCTTCATCACTCTTTTGGACAATCTCGTCATAGTAACGATCCCCTGTGAGATCCATGTAGAGACTCATTCCTGTTGAGACCGTCCCATACATCCCCGCCCAACCGCTTGAGGCATTGCACCACCAAAAGTTTTCAAACGGAGTCTTTGCTTTCAAACGATTCAAGCTCACCTGCTCTGGAGTCATCGTCGCGCCATAGGCGTTTCCCTGAGGCGTCATAATGAAGTCTTCGTTTGTGGTCGAGGTTCCAACGGTCTTCACTAAAATATGCTTTCGCAAATTTGGAATATATTTCTCTTCCACAATATCGATCATCCGCTCAGAAATCTTTTGCTTGAGCTTTGCATACTCCGCGTAACTCTTGTCCTGTGCGTCTTTGAACGGTTGATATTCTGTATACGCCGCGATCTCCAAAATCTGATTCTCGGGGCTTGGAGTTGTTCCTTCTTCTTGCGTATGAAGCGTTGGTGTCGACATGAAGATCCATGGATTCTCGAAGTTTACCTCCCCCATCTCGCGCCACATCTTGTTCATATCCCACTGCTCCAAGTGCCAGATATTACTTGATCCAAAGCCGTAGTCTCGGAGATTGATATCCTTGAGTCCAAGATAGACAACGACTCCCGCAGGAGAATACGTATAATCGAGTTTCTTCTGTTCTTCTTCTGGAAACTTCTCGATCCCAATCATCTCTGACATTTTCTTCGGATCTGCGTTACAAATGTAGTTCTTTGCCGTGAACGTTTTTCCATTCTTTGTACTCACACCAACAACCTTTCCGTTTTCTGTTTTTATCTGATCCACTTCTGTCTCATAATAAATGTGACATCCGTCATGCTCGGTAATAAAGTCCGCGAGGCGATCAATGTAATACTTGAAATGTTTTGTTGGATAATAGGCTCCTGTGTTGTAGCCGCCAAAGAGTGCCACATACATGAACAAGGACAAACGCTCAGGGGGTTCCATAAAGTCTCCGGCGTTCGCACATAAAATGGCCTGTGCTTCTTTTGAAAGACCGCACTCATCAAACAAATCTTGAACCGTCGCTTTTCGATACTTGATGACCGTCATCACTTTGTAGGCTTTCAAGTAATCTTTGAACGTTAATTTTCGATCAGGAAGAAAAGCAAACTCCTCTCGAATCTTTTTCAACACACTAACAAACTTCTCCATCGGCACTTTCTGATCTGGATAAGCCTCAACCACATTCTCGACAAGATTATCCCAACCATATGGAATCCGAACCTTCTTCCCATCAGGAAGCGCCATGACGTCGTACCCAGACTTATCAAACAACTCGAACGTAATATCTTTTTCAAGACCGACACGCTTCAAAAATTCGTAAATCTTCCCACCTGGCGCGCACCCCCAAATGTAGTGAACCTGCGCACAGAAATAAAAGTCCCCTGTTTTAAACGACTGACAATATCCTCCAGGAATATCGTGTGCCTCAAGCATGCAGACTTTGTGTCCAGCGTTTGCAAGGAGCGCTCCAACCGTGAGCGCAGAAGATCCTGTACCGATAATCACATAATCATACTCATGCCCCTGCGCGTATCGAGCATCTTGTTCTGCGTGACGTTCAGGAGTTAAAGCAGTCGTGCTAGATTTTTTTGCCATAGTTTATCTTATGAATTGATTGGGGATAGTCTATCACGTCCAAGAGAATCTCAAGAATGTTCCAAAAAATAACAGTTTCCTTCATAAATGACTCAACCAAAATAGGTCTTGCCACGAGTTCCTCTCAATGCTAAACTTTTGCTCGCAATTCCTGTTGCGGGAATAGCTCAGTGGTAGAGCGTCTCCTTGCCAAGGAGAAGGCCGCGGGTTCGATCCCCGTTTCCCGCTCCATATAAAAAGCTCCAGTTCTACTGGGGCTTTTTATATGGAATGATAGACTGATCGAACCCGCGGCTCCTCGGGGTTCGATGCGAGAGTGAGTGAGGTAATACGTGAAAGTCATCTTTTGTTTAAGACTTTCGCTTATTGCCGAGCGAACGAACGCCATATGGGATTTGCTTCAAATCCCATATCCCCGTTTCCCGCTCCACAAGACCATCCGATACACATCGGGTGGTCTTATTTGTTTTAATTGAAACCTTACGCGTTTTTACATCTTTCTATTGACAACAGCTTATTTTATGATATCTTTAAACGTCAACTGACTACCTATCGGCAGGTATCCCATGGTGGGAAAATACCGATTGTACGCACCTCGAGGACTCCAAATGCCCCGACTCAGCACCCTCCTCCTCATCCTCTCCTTCATCTCCCTCGCCGCCTGTGGTGAGATGGTCAGTGAAGACAACGCCACCCGAACCCTCACGGCCGAGGGCTGGACCGAGGTCACGGTCACTGGGAAGCATGGCATCAGCCCCCACTACGTGGGCGGATGTGGCGAGGATGATTCGGTCGCCTTCAAGGCTTCTGGTCTCAACCCAGCGGGTGTGCAGTCGACTGCCACCGTCTGCTGTGGCCTCATCGTCAAGAGCTGTACGATCCGACACTAGCTCGGATCAGCTGACCCCATCGTCAGCGAGAAACCCCTACTGGAATCTCGCTTGATCGGTGGGGTGTTTCTTTTCCAAATAAAAAAATCGAACCCATGCGTGAGGTTCGATGTGCGGTCTCAGCAGCCCATTGCGAAGATGCGAGAGATGAGGACGGCTGTGCGTGTGGCAGAGGGTGTGATGCTTGAGAGATCGACATACTCCTCCCGGCTGTGATCTCCCCCGCCTGAGGGACCAAGTCCGTCGATGACAGGGATCGTTCCAGAGATGAAGCAGGCGTCACTTGCTCCGCGGTAGATTGGGTCAACTGCGGGTTGCGCCTCTTCCGTGAGCATGAGGGAAACTTGCTCCATCAGGTCACGAAGATTCTCGTTTCCCGGCGTCGCTTCCATGGGTGGGTAGAGATCCATGAACCTGATGTCTGCCACCGTCCCAAGGAGACCAACTTCGACGATCGCTTGCATGCGCTTCTGCGCATCATCCCTTTGCACGAAGGTTGTGTAGCGAAGGTCGCCTTTGTAGAGGGCTTGTTCAGGAACTCGGTTGAGTTTCCCTTGGACCACGATTCCACTTTGTTGATCTGAGATCTGAGATCCGACCGCGCCGTAGCCGATGTTCACCGTGAGACCGGGCTCAACAAGTTCTGTCCGAAGCATGTTGATGATACGAGCAGACTCGTAAGCGCTTCCCGCACCGAGTTCCGAAGTGAGAATTCGAGATGAATGCCCGCCACCCGAGGTGACAAACAGTTCCCAGGAGGAAATCCCACGACGGCCCGTGACGATTCCAGGATGTGTATCATCACGTCCTTCAAAGACCAGTGCGTAATCACTCTGCTCTGCATAGTCACGAAGGATCTTGCGATCCAACTCGAGCGGTTGAGCGGGCGACTCTTCGTCTCCGATCGCAATGAAGGTGATGCTGGAACCCTCAAGTTCTCCTGCATGATGTAGAGCACGCAGGGCACTAAGCGCCACAACGATACCCCCCTTCATGTCGTGCACACCGGGTCCACGGGCGATCCCGTCTTCGATTGAGAACGCAGATCCGTCTGCTCCTGTCTCGAAAACCGTGTCCATATGGACGACCATCAGAATTCGATAACTTGAACCTGAACGATGAGCGATCAAGTGTCCTGCACGACGCTCGTTCACTTCGGGGTGCTCCCAGTGCGTCTCAAATCCCATGGATGTGAGTTCCCGCTCGAGAATCGCCCCCACCTTGGTGACGCCCTCGATATTGAGGGTTCCTGAGTTCTGCTCGACCAGCTCCTTCAGGAGCGCTTGCCCCCATTCCTCGCCCAGAGCCACAGCAAGTGAGATCTCTTGATCTTGTTGAGACAGATGCAGAATGGACTCTGGTCCTTCTGGTGGAGTCACGGGAGATTGATCCACGCGCTCCACAGTCTCGTCAGTCCCCTCGTCCACAACCGCTGGACGACAAGAAAGCCCCAGCATGAACATGATCAGAAACAAAAGTGTGTACTTCAAGTATTCTCCTCTGCTTGATGAGCAGGCCGATATGCTAGCAGATCTATTGGTTTCGTCAACTCATAACTTGGCGATTCTCCCCTTCTTTGCTACTCTTTCTGCGCGTGGGCTGGTGGCGGAATGGTATACGCAGGGGACTTAAAATCCCCGGGGAGAAATCCCATGAGGGTTCGACTCCCTCTCGGCCCACCATAAAAATACTCTTGACTCCAAGAGTATTTTTGATTTGCTCCACCACTCCACAACAGGCATAATATGGGCACTATGATTGAGCGTGAAGAAATGGAGATCCCTGAACGTATTACGGAAGCAGATGCTCCCGCAGAAGAACGCGATTTTGAAGTTGGCTTACGCCCTCAATCCTTACAGGACTTTGTCGGACAAGATGATATTAAGGAAAATCTTTCTATTTTTATCGAAGCTTCAAAAAAACGAGACGAACCAATCGAGCACGTTCTTTTGTACGGAAACCCAGGACTAGGAAAAACCACGCTCGCTCACATCATCGCCAATGAGATGGGATCACAAATCCGAGTTACGTCAGGCCCTGCGCTTGAGCGTGTAGGAGACCTTGCCGCAATCCTTTCAAACCTCGGCCGAGGAGACATTCTGTTTATCGACGAAATTCATCGCATGAACAAAACCATCGAAGAAGTCCTTTACCCAGCGATGGAAGACTATGCGCTCGACATCATTGTTGGAAAAGGACCAACCGCTCGCACACTCCGCCTCAGTCTAGAGCGTTTTACCATCATCGGAGCCACTACTCGACTCTCTCTTCTTTCCGCTCCACTACGCGACCGTTTTGGCGTGACCCATCACCTCAATTTTTACGAAGAAGAACACATCGGTTCGATTGTTGCGCGCAGTGCCTCACTCCTCAACACCTCGATCGATACAGAAGCGGTCGACATGCTCGCAGGACGCTCACGTCGTACTCCACGAATCGCCAATCGGCTTTTGCGACGAGTCCGAGACTTTGCAGATGTTCGCGCCGACGGTCATATTACGCGTCCTGTCTGCCAAGAAGCGCTCCAAAAATTGACCGTCGATCACATGGGACTCGACAATACAGATAGACGAATCCTTTCAACGGTCATTGAAAAGTTTGGGGGAGGCCCCGTTGGTCTTTCCACAATTGCTGCTGCCACCCAAGAAGAAATCCAAACCATTGAAGAAGTTCACGAGCCATTTCTGATTCAGATCGGTTTTCTCACACGCACACCACGTGGTCGGATGGTGACAGAACATGGATACAAACATCTTGATCTGCCAATTCCACCTAACATAAACAATCAATAGTATGGAATCACTCTCCCCCACCATTACAATCGCTATTATCCTCATTGTTGCTGGCTTACTCATTTGGGATCAAGCAAAACGGAAAAAGGGCTCTTCGCATTCTGGATCAGGTGGTCGATCCGTATTGCAAACATATACAAAAGATCTCTCTGCAGAGGCTGATAAAGGGAATCTTGATCCAGTTATTGGTCGAGAAGAAGAAATTGAACGCGTCGTTCACATTCTCTCTCGCCGACGCAAGAATAATCCTCTTCTCTTAGGAGAACCTGGGGTTGGAAAGACTGCTATTGTTGAAGGTCTCGCGAGACGCATCCACAAGGGATACGTTCCAGACTCAATTAAAGACAAGCGTGTTCTCGCATTAGATCTCACAGGAATGATCTCTGGAACAAAGTATCGTGGAGAGTTCGAAGAGCGCATGCGACATCTCACAAAAGAAATTGAAGCAATGGGTCGAAAAATTATATTGTTCATCGATGAAATCCACATGATCGAACAGGCCTCTGGTGCAGAGGGTGCTATGAATGTATCAGATATTTTAAAACCAGCACTCGCACGAGGTGATCTTCAAGCGATCGGCGCAACAACATGGAAGGAATATGATCAGTTCATCAAACCAGACGATGCACTGAATCGCCGATTTCAACCAGTCTTTGTAGAAGAGCCATCTGACGACGATAGTTTCGAAATCCTGCGTGGAATCAAGGGTGTGTATGAGTCATTCCATCACGTTCAGATTCCAGACCAGACACTGCGTACAGCCATCGAACTTTCAAAAGAAATCCAAGGAAGATTCCTTCCAGACAAAGCACTTGATCTCATTGATGAAGCATCCGCAAAAATTTCGATCGAAGCAAAGTTCGCTCATGTTGATACCGCAGCAGAGCCTGCGCAAATCATAGAAACAAAGGAACGCATTAAACTTGAAGCAAAACGACTTAAAGAAGTAATTGCCGAACTAGATGCACTAAATGAAGAATTTCCAGATGAACTTGAGATCGAAAAAGCGGAACGTGCACTCACACGGCATCTCGAGCAACTTACTGACCACGATAAGATCATTCGCAACGCACAAGGAATCATCGTGACAAATTCCGCAATCCAAGAAGTTGTTGACCAGTGGAAAATGCAAACCTAGTATTTCGAAAAAGTGTTATCATACATAAAATTATTATCGACACAACATCTATGCCGATTCAAACACAAGTGGCCACAGAAATTTCCGTGGGAACAAAGATCGCTGTTGCAACCCTTCTCCTCGCAGGTCTTGGAGCACTCGGGTATGCTTCCGGTTACGTAAAGCTTGATTATCAATCAAGTCAGGCTGTCTCAGACGCTTCCGCACAACAGTGTGATTGCCTCTGGCAATGCACCGAGTCACGAAAGGCCTGTATAAGCTCTGGCCGATCCATTGAAGACTGTAATGGAGATCTTGGAGCCTGTGTTGACTCATGTGAGCCTGTAGTAGTAGAAGGAACAAAAGAAGCAAGCCTTCCACCAATTGATCAGTGTGATCTGACATGTAAAGATAGTTATGAATCATGTCTAAAGAATGGTGGATCAAAAGAAGAATGTCTTACAAGTGGTGCTGAATGCATGTGCTCATGTAACCCAACGTTTGCACCTCCAGCATTTGATAACTCTTGTGCAGAATCCTGCCGAGATGTACTTACTACGTGTGAAGCCGCAAATACATCTGATCCAACTAAAAAAGTGGACTGCGACTTGGAAGAAGGAAGTTGTCTCAACTCATGCGACCTTTGGTGCAACAAATCAAAAGATGGTGATAAAAGCCAACCTAGTGTAGCTGTAGGAGAACCGAACGATGGATCAACCGTAGAAGATACGTGTAGCTCATCATGTGACGCAGACTATGATCAATGTCTCGTCGATTCTCAAACTACCGCAGGACTTGACTGTATCGGTCGGAAAAATGGCTGTCTGCTCGAATGTGGAGAGGATAATAATGATGGATCATTACTCCCACCAGCTGATGATGGAACAAATGGAGATCCAAACGGTGGTGAGGCTGGTGTAACAAAAGATGGAACAGATCCAAGCGAAAAAAAACTCAACTCAACTGGAGGTGATCTCTAAAGATAGTCCACATATCAAAAGCCCCGAACGGGGCTTTTGTGATAAACTAGTACTAGTATGTTTGATCTCCCAAATATTGATATCCCCATTATTGTCTTCTTGATCATTTACGGAGCGTACATGTTGTTTTATGTGCTTTATAGTTTGTTCAATGTCTACCATCTTCTTAAGTATGGGATGTATGGATTTGGACTGTATCTGCTTGTAACAGTATTCACTGGGGGAACGATCATTCTCCTTGCTGGATCTACCTATCTCCTGATGGACTACGACTGGTCACATCCGATTTCCCTTGATGACACAGTTAAATTTTACAACGAAGACTTGTTTCCAGCTCTATGACCCCGTAAGTCAACTTATGAATACTTCTCAATCACCATACGATCATCTTCTAAAGAAAAGCCAGCTATTTTGTAATGATAGGTTGGTTAAGTTGTCTTACGGGGTATGATGAGACTTGATCATCTTCCAAATCAACGCACAGATGAACATGTTGTCCTTTTCTTGCGACGACATTGGTTCGCGATACTTGCGATTGTAAGTGCATTTACATTACTCACAACTCTTCCGATCTCGATCGCATGGTATTTCTGGGACACTGTTCAGGTCTGGCTAAATCATGCTGTTATTGGTCCATTGATTGTTCTTCTGGGAAGCATCTATTTTCTCTCTATTTGGCTTTTTGCCTTTCTTGAGTTCACAGACTATTACTTGGACACGTGGATTATTACAAACGAACGCATCATCAACATTGAACAAGAAGGATTGTTTGTTCGCACCGCATCAGAACTTGATCTCGCCGCCGTTCAAGATACCACCGCAGAAATCAGAGGCATCCTCCAGACCCTCTTCACCTACGGACAAGTATTCGTGCAAACCGCGGGTGAAAAAGGACGATTCCACTTCAAAAATATCGACAATCCAGAACACGTAAAAGAGATCGTCACAGAACTCGTAGAAGAAGACAAACGACGCCTCAGCGCACTAGGAGCGGGCGGACGAGGAAAAATAAAGAGCGTCATTAAGTAGTCTTACGTAAAAACACTCCCGAGTATACCGGGAGTGTTTTTTTAATTCTGTTTTTGCCATTCAAATGTTTCCCATGCCCAGTCGGCGAGCTTGTTTGCATCTATAAATGAATCTCCTCGAGATTCAGCACCAAAGACAATAATTAATAACTCTTTATCGTCATCGCCCCCCATCGGTTTGAGTGTTACTGCCACATTCCATCCGCTCTCAATCAAGTACCCTGTCTTTCCACCGGTGACATAAAGATCATCGTACTCAGGCTTCCACAACATCCAGTTTGTGTTTGTCATTTTCTTGGTTGTGCCTTGAGAGATGACATTGATATATTTACTAACCGTTGAGATAAATGGACGAATCTCATCACGTGCGAAAACCGTTCGAACAATCCGTGCCATTTCTCGTGCCGTCGAAACATTTCCAAGTTCAATCCCCGTTGGATCAACATACTGTGTCTTTGTAAGCCCTAGGTTCACGGCATTTTGATTCATTTCTGCAATGAACTGTGCGGGGGTCAGTCCTGCTGTGCGTGAAAGAGCGTTTGCGGCATTATTTGCACTTGCCACAAGAGTTGCATAGAACAGATCCTCCACAGAAAACGTATCTCCGTCCTCAACATACAGCCTGGCGCCTCCCACATTGTCTGCGTTTCGAACATCTGCGATCGCACTCATGGGTACCTCATGATCCAGGACGACGTTGGCGGTCATAAGTTTTGTAAGACTCGCAATCGGCCAGACTTTGTTTTCATTCTTTACCGTCAAAATTTTGCCTGTTGAACGATCCATCACCACATACGCCTCAGACCCAATTTCTGACTCGATCTCTTCTGAGTTCACACGTACTGGCACACCGTCACCTTCTTCTGGTCCGTAACTTGCAAGCTCCTCATGCTCCATCCAACCATACTGCGTTGCCCAATCTTCAAGATCTAGCAAGAATCCAGCCGCTGTCCCTGAAACTGCCAAGTGCGAATCTGGATCAAACGCCTGCTGAAGGTCTCCACGCTTTTGATAAATCTCTTCAAGTGGATACGGGGCAGCAAAAATCGCCGTAGGGCAAACTACGGCGAATAACATCATGAATCCAATACCTGTTTTTACTACCATCTCTTTGTAAGCTCTACGCCTGTATAAAAGTAATGCAAAATGTCTTCCCATTTACTACCGTTATTTGCCATACACAATGCTTCTGTAGCTCCGAGCCCAACACCATGTCCCCAAAGTGCATATCCTTTTGACGCGTCACATGGGGCTGGTTTTCCAATGAGCCAGGCAACACTTCCTCCCCAAACTTCACTCCATGAGCGCGTACGACCGTCTGAACGGGAGAAATACGGGGTGATGGCTGTATGGCCATCGTAATTCACAGTAATTCCACGCGTCTGCTCCACCGCTTCTTTGATAAGCGGGTGAACGACTTCGTATCCATACCCAAAGTATACCTGATCATCCGCGTATGCATTCATTGTGAAATACCCTTTATGTTTCGTATTTCGCTCCCAGTGATACAAAGCGTAAGTTCGTGCGATTGTAATAAGTGTTTTTTTGAACTCTGCATGGGAATAATTGGAAGTTTCTCCAAGTCCATATAAATACTCCTCGATAGGTAACTCATTAATAACCCATACCTCATCTTTATACGGAATATATTGAAGTTCTAACGTATCTCGAAACTGATTGAATGCATATGCTGCTCCTCGAGTTTCACGTCGATCAAAGTTTTCGATTGTACAAATAGCATCTTTGCTGTCTGGAATAAATCGAAGGAACTTATACGTCTCCTCTATTCCTCTCCCTCGGTTAAAGTAGTAGCGCTGATTTTTATAAAACGCTCGCACTACTTCATCTTTTTTCATTGTTCCTAATAATCCCCCTTCACTATCTTTCAACTTCCAAGTGGTATCACAAGAAATTTCTGTGACCCAATCTGTTTCCTCATCAATTGTCAAAAGACCAATGCGAAGAATCGGTTCATCAATTACGCGGTCTGACTCAATAAGCGTCTCATCTACTGTGACAGGTTTATCGATAATCGCAGGAGCGCCGGATGTCACCTCCACAGGAATATCAATATAAAAGTCTGGAACCACAGTATCGTTCACAGCCATCTGATAGCGAACCGTATGCACCCCTTTTGTCGATGGAGCGTTGAATGTAAATGCAAGGAAATCAAGTCCGCCTGGTTTTACCGTTCCGGTTGTATTTGAAACAAGCTCTGTTGATGAGACCCAAGAAGCATGTTGCGTATCCACACTCGCAATTGAATACTCAGAAGTCACAACTTCTCGCGTGCTCCAAATTGCTGTACCTGTATTCTTCACTCCGACTTTATACGCAATGGTTTCTCCCGCTTTCGCCGTAATAGATCGTGCTGAACGCAGTAAAATCATGGCAGAGAGTCCATCTGTCACAGGTGAAGCCTCTCCATCACTGAGTGAACTACTGACTGCAGGTTCTTGTATCGTCGCAGTCGGTGTACCTGAGGATTTCACATTGATTGTGAGGGTAAACAATCCACCAGGCACCCAAGCCGTATCTTCTGCAGCAAGTTGAAACGTTTCTTTGTACGTTCCCTCTGTTTTTGGTGCGTGAAGGGTTAGATTGATTGATCCAACTCCTCCTACGCCCACACTTGATTCTTTTAAGACGGTCGCTTGTGTGTAATCAATCCAGTTGTCTGCCTTAAAATCACTCACGCGATACTTCGGATCGTAGGTATAGACAGAAATATAAGAAGAACCCTTATTTACCCACGTTTTCTCCCCAATATTTTTAAATGTTAGAAGCACTTCCTGAGTAGACCCAGGCTCCATGGTGAATCCCTGTTTAGGCGCACTCACCTGCAACGCTTCGAATCCTTTTAAAGAAGCTGCTTGAGTCATGCTTGGCAATAAAAAAACTCCTGCAAGAAACAGGAATATCGAAATCAAAACCAGCGAAATCTTCGTGGCTCTTGAGGGAAGTGCATGAAACTTACTCAAGAGGGGTGTATACATATTTTGTACCTGAATAATACCATTTTTTAGACCTCTCGTCAATGAAATTTGTGATACACTAGCTTCATTATGACCACTGCGCGCTCAATTGCTTCTAATTTCACCATCCAACTCCTGGGCAAAATCATTTCAGTCTTGATTGCGCTTGTGTCCGTTGCCATCATGACGCGTACACTCGGGACATATGCGTTTGGAGAATACACCACGGCTGTCACCTATCTTCAAATGTTTGGGGTGGTGGTCGATTTTGGTCTCACACTCACCCTGATTGTGATGATCTCAAAAGCAGGCGTTGATGAGGAACGGATTGTTGGCAACTTTTTTGGTCTGCGCCTTGTCTCTGGATTCCTGTTGTTTTCTCTTGCTCCCCTTTCAGCACTTCTACTCCCTTGGTCAGACACAGTGAAGACCGCCATTTTATTTGGAGCGCTTGCGTACTTCCTCATGGGAGGCGCCTCCATGTTGGTTGGTGTGTTTCAGCGACACGAGTCTATGTGGCGCGCAGCACTTGCAGAACTGATCAACCGCGCCGTCCTTCTTTCGCTCGTCACCCTCTTTGCGTTCACCTCCCCAGGAGTCGTCGAGATGGTATTCGCAATGGTGATCGCCAACGCTGTTTGGCTCATTGCCATGATCATGCTGGCAAAACCGTTTGTAAACATCCAACCCTTATTTGAATGGTCACAGTGGCTCACTATTCTTTCCCACTCATGGCCGATTGCCCTGTCTATTATCTTTAACCTTCTCTATCTAAAAGGTGACATTCTGTTTCTTGCGTACTTTCGTTCTCAGAGCGAAGTTGGACTCTACGGAGTCGCCTATCGCATCATTGACGTCATGACTGTGCTTCCAACCATGCTTATGGGACTTGCACTGCCTTCCTTGGTGCATATGTGGAGCCTCGGGAAAAAAGAAGAGTTTCGTGCACGAGTGAGTCGACTCTTTGATCTGTTTGTTCTTGCCGTGATTCCCGTTATTGTTGGAGCCCAGCTTGTTTCTACTGAACTGACGGTTTTGATCGCAGGAGAAGATTTTACGTCCGCCGGTCCTGTCCTTGCACTCCTTATTTTTGCCTTGATTGGGGTGTTTATGGGCGCACTCTACGGACATCTGATTGTGGCGCTCGACAAACAACGTGGAATGATTTGGGGATACAGTTTTGTCGCAGTCATCGCAATCACAGGATATCTGTGGTTGATTCCTACCTATGGAATGTGGGGAGCCGTGTGGGTGACTCTTGTATCCGAAGCACTCATCGCACTCATCACGTTCCTGGTCGTTTATAAAACGTCACGTGCCCTCCCAAACCTCACAGTAGTCTTCAAATCTCTTGTGTCAGCAGCGATCATGTATCTCGCGCTTTCACAAATGAACGCACCAGTCTTCATTGATATTCTTGTGGGAGGTATCATCTATACCCTGTCGATTTTTGCCTTAAAGGCAATCACTCTTTCAGAACTAAAGAGCCTTCTCCCGACAAAATAATATGCTGTTTGTTTTTCTCGCTCTTACATTTGCCTTCGGCCTCCTTTGTTGGATTGATCTCCATAAAGGAATATGGGTGCTCACGGCAGTTCTTCCAAGCTACTTGTTGCGTACAGAACTCTTCCATGTCCCAACAACGCTCTTGGAACTGCTTGTTCTGATGTTTCTCTTCGTTTGGTTTTTGAAACGCAAAAAGATTCCATTCTCACTCAAAAAAGACAAAGGAATTCTTATTCCAATCATCCTCCTTGTTCTTGCCTCTACTATCTCTATCGTCACTTCAATAGGAATCGTTGCAGCGCTCGGTATTTGGAAAGCGTACTTCATCGAACCAATCCTTCTCTTTTTTGTCCTGAGATATGAGATCCAAGAAGAGAAGCTGAACATGGATTCCCTCTTCACTGCGCTTGGAGTCACCGCACTCATCCTCGCTCTTGTTGCCATCGTTCAGTGGTTCACGGGAGCGGGCATTCCGATTCCATGGGACATTGAGCGTCGCGTCACAAGTGTGTTCGATTATCCTAATGCGCTCGGTCTATTCTTAGGTCCCATCGTGATCATTGGAGCACTACAAATTTGGAAACGCACCCAAATAAACCGTCCAATCTATTTTTTCTGGATCATCACAACCCTCCTTTCCTCAATCGCGATTCTCTTAGCTGAAACAGAAGCGGCTGTTGTTGCTGTTGTTGCCACACTTTTTTTGGCGGGCATATGGAATCCGACATCGAGGAAAAAAGTGATCGGAATTTTTCTTGTCGGAGGTGTTCTTCTCGCACTTTCTCCCTATCAATCCTTCATCATACAAAAACTCACTCTTCAAGATTTCTCCGGAGGCGTACGACTTTCACAATGGTCAGAAACAATTGTCATGCTCAAAGATCACTGGATGTTTGGTGCAGGACTTGCAGGATATAGAGACGTATTTGCTCCCTACCACCTGGCAACCCAGTATGAAGTCTTCCAATACCCACACACAATCCTTTTCAATATCTGGGTCGAGTTAGGACTTCTTGGTGTCCTCGCGTTTCTCTTGCTTGCCTGGCGCACCGCGCGCCACGTACTCTCTCGTCCATTCACCATCAGCCCATTGTCGATCGCCTTCCTCGCTCTCGTAGAAATGATCATTCATGGGTTGGTCGATGTCCCTTACTTTAAAAATGATCTTGCTATTCTCACTTGGATACTCCTCGCCATAATTTTCTCCTATGCCAGCGATCAGCCTTCTCTTTCGAAAAAGAAACACTGAACCCGCCCCCGTTAATAAAAAGGTGCTCTTGTTTCTTGTTGTTGCAATTTTAGGTTGCGTTATTCTGCTTCAGTATCTCAACTGGACACATGAAAACGAACGATCTCTTTTGCCGAACGTTACAGGACTCACAATTTTAGAAGACCTGTCCCCACTTCCAAATTTGGTCCCAGTTCCCAGTAAAACGTTTGGCGCAGAACTCTATCAAGCAGGACTCTACACCATGACCGTACGCGAGTTCCCAGAAGGGACATTTGCCCTTGTCTACATAAAAAACAACACGCGCTTTGTTGAAATTGATTATCTCCCGAAATTAACCACTGAAACTTACCTCTCAACCCATATCTATCCAACACAGGAAGTCGTCTTAGACGCAGACCACTCGCTCTATATCCAAACAATCGACACGCAACCACGATGCATCGATTACGAGGACACTGTTCCAAACCGATGCGAAATCTCCCGCATGCTGATTGCGGACTTACCAAACCATCTTCTCCTCATCGCCGCCGACGGCACCCACGCAACAGACGGAGAACTCATCGAAATGGCACGATCGATCGTCGTTCCGACTCCAACCCTAGAACAAAACAATCTAGGAGAATAACGTTAACTCTCCTGTACGAATGTTCGTTGAGGATCCAAAAACCCTTTTTTAAATGCAACATCTAAAGAGAGTTTTGAGGCGCGTCGGCGTTTACGCAAGGCACTAATTGCATAGCGCTGAAAGTCCTTTTGTTGAACGACTCGTGATATTTCATTTAAGAGGGGTTGAGAAATCGTAGATTGATCTCCTCCCGTAAATTTGAGTTGAAAACGTCCTGCTTCCTCAACATACGTGACTTCAAAATTAACGTCTCCCGTGAACCTTCTTGATCGCCCAGAAGAACTATTAAGCACCTCGATTGTGTTCCCAACTTCATACGCCAAAAGACTCGATAGAAAAATAGCTTCCGCTTCCACATCATCAGGAATTCCAAGCGCATCTGGTGCAACCACACGCCTAATCGCCACCTCCGCTCCCAGTTGAATCTCTCCATCAAGCGCAATCTGATCTCGTTTTGATTCCACGGTATTTGGAAGAACGATGTCTAAACTGTTTAAGGTAATGTTCATTGCTGCTTGCGTGTCTGGACCTCGAAATCCAATAGCGACGGCATTCTCTGCTCCATTTCTCAAAAGAGCATCTCGAGCAGGTGTTGGGAGTTGCGCAAGTTTTGTCACATTGAACTGTGGTCGAGAAGCAGTTCCCAAAAAAAGTACCGTTGGGTCTGATTTGAGTCTGTCGGCCACGGCAACATCCATGTTTGTTGGAAGCGAAACAGACTCGATTCCAAGTTCTGTTTCATTCTTTGATCGAAATTTCTGTCCATCTTGAAGCATAGGAGCAAACACCTCACCCGCTGTTGGCTGAAATCCTGTTGCCGCAATTCCCGCGTCTGCGACAATCGGTTCTCCATCGTTTGTTCGAATCACTTGTCCTTGCTCGTCATAAACCTGGATGGACTCCTGGGTTGCATCCGAAAATCCAGCATCTGCCACACGAGCGCTAATAAATTCTACGAGGTTTCCTCGACCGTTACGTGGTTTTAAATCTGTTATCTGCGCATAACGTGGTCGTGCGCTTAAGTCTCCATCTGCAATCACATAAATTTTGGTCACGTCACGCACACGAGGATTCTCTCCATTGAAAATATTCCCGACAAACTCAATTAATGTATCTGTCGAGTTTCCTCTTCCCCAAATGACCAGTGTTTTTCCAATACTGCTTTTTTTCTCTCTGCGACGATCCGCCAGAGCACGAAAGGCTTCTAAGGTCGTACTTAGTTTTGGAAAATCGTTTGTATTTGCAGTTGCCTCAAGGATACGCTCTGCACGTGACCCAGGTAAAGAAAATCCATAGGAGGGTTGTCCGAGCCCAGAGGATGTCGGAATGAAGTCTGTACGAATTTTAAGAACTTTCGTTTCTCCATTTGCCTCACGAATTTCAAGCGTGACCAACTTTGTGCCAGGTTGCCCATCCTCAGGGGCGGGCTCACATTTCATCAGTCGAGTCCCCAAAAGCATCTTGTTCACCGTAAGTGCAGCCTGCAATGAGAGGGTTAGTTGCAATTCTTCATTGGTTGGATATCTCGCCGTAGATAAATCATCCGGAGTGAGCAAATAATCGACAGTCGCATTGATGCTTCCTGCACGGACATCTTTATCCTGAGCACGTTCACCTGGATACCAGCGCGTTGTGGGATTCCCATACGCCCGCACGGTATCAATTTCTGCGATAGATGATCGATCGGGAAGAGATGCTCCCCCCTCCCCACGACGATTTGCGCTATTGAGTTCCCAAGCGGGTCCACGAGGAATCGCAAACGGCCCTCCAATCGTCTCCCCTTCATCAACCAAGATTGATTGCTCTGCCAGATCAGGACGCTGTCGCACGAGCTCTCCAAACGCAATCATCCCACTTGGACCCGAACCAATAATCAGCGCAGGAACATAATCTCCGTCTTTCAAGGAATCTACTGTAAGCTTGGTTTTTCGGTCAAAATGATGGTTTAAAAATTCCTTCGTGACACCTGGTGCAGAGGAAGCAACAGCCACCAAATACGGATTGTGCAAAGATAAAAGCTCGACAGATTCAAGGTATGAACGTTCTGTATCTGTAAGTGGGCGTTGCTCTGAAAGAGCCTTTAACCGCAGTACATACCGCGCACGCTCACCGGAACCTCCTGTTTTTGTATTTCCTAGCACCTCCTCCATGGCGTCTCGCGTGCGCGGATCATCACGCAAAACCTGCTCAAGAGGATAAATCGCTTCTGTGAATCGACGTTGTGTATAGGAAAACGCCTCTTTATTTCTCCCAAGTTCCGCTTTCACAAACTTCCCCTGTCTTCTTGATTCAAGTGTTTGTGCAAGCTCTTGACCAAATGCTTCATCAAAGTCTTGTGGCCTATTTGCCGCAGCAAATTGTCTATACTCCTCGAGCATTTGTACAGCAATCGCCTGATCTTCCGAGGTTTCTTTTGGAAAAGCCTCTAATTGTTCTAAGACTACACTTGAGGCAGCGGTCGGAAACAAGCCACGGATATCATTTGTCCGTTTTAACCGGTCCATCTTTTCGCTCTCACCCAGAATGCGCCGAGCATACTCCTTCATTTTTGTAATCGTCTCCACATAATCATACTGATCAATGGATGGTCTGACGGGTTGTGCGTCAATAAACGCATACACCTCCTCAGGTTTTGCGCGCCTGGTCAACCGCATTTGTACGTCTTTTTGAAATTCAGCAAGTTCACGTGCGTACGCTTGGCGGGCAAGCGGAATCACGGCTGATTTGTCTTGTTTTGAAACAGAAGAAGAGAGAACCTTTAACCGCTCAAGTACAGCGGTATAATCAACAACCTCTTGGTCTAGAGCTTGTGCGTATGAAGCAATGAACTCAGTGCGTCGCTTGGCAAACACATACCGCGCAAATTGTTCAACCCGTGCTCGGTCATCTTCTGTTTGAGTTTCGTATACACGCAAATACACAAGGGCATCATCAAAACTATTTGATTGATCATGAATCTTAAAGAACCCTTCAGAAAATGTGACTAGCCGTTTTTTTTGTTCAAGTTGTGAAAGAGTGGAAACAAACTCCGCCACAAACCCAGCATCTTTTCCATCTGCTAAAGCCGCTTGCTCAATTCTGTCTAAGAGCGTCTGATCTTGAGACTTCAAATACATCCGCATGGATGCTTTCACGTCATCTGGAATAGCCTCATTTGCAAACAACTCATTCAATTCACCCAAAAGCCCTCGAGTCTCCTGATCTTTTATAAAAGCCCGAAATGAAGGATTATCTTCTATTACATAGTCCCCATTTGGCTTTACAATATCCTTACCTTTTTCATCGAGAAGATACCCTTGCTGGTCGTATCCCCCGACGAGTCTTGCGCGAAGAACCATTGCAGGCTCTGTATTTTTTTGGATTAACTTAAAAAAATTGTCCACCAATGGTTTATCTACAGACAATTCATTTTGAACCTCTCTTTTTTCTCCATTTACGGAATTTGATTGATTCAGTACCTCAGCTATCTCAGGATCAGTGTTCCCTTTTTGATTTTCTTTAAGCGGTTCTCTTATATATCCCCCATCTGGCTTTATAACATCATTACCTTTTTCATCAAGAAGATACCCTTCCCGGTCATACTCCCAACCAGTCTTGCACGTAATTCTGCCTCACTCATGAATGAAGCTTTCAGAAGTAAATCTGAAATGTTTCGAAGTCCAGTTATTTCAGATAGAGCTGTCTGTTTACGCTTTTCAACTTCCGCTCGATTATCACTATAGACACTTAATAATTCAACTTGATTCTTTGGCAATCGAAATCTTTGATTTTCTTTAAGCGGTTCTCTTATATATCCCCCATCTGGCTTTATAACATCATTACCTTTTTCATCAAGAAGATAGTCTTGCTCGCCGAACCTCCCTGCAGCATACGCTTCCAACACGGCTCGCGAAGTAATCTCGCCACGCACAACCTTGTCATAAAACACATCGAAACTTTCGACTTTCAAGGTATCTGCCTCAAGAGATTCAAGAGGGGTTTCACGCTCCACGCGCTTTTCAGGAGTTTCCATTCTAGGACGAATAAATGGGGCGGGTGCATGCTCATTCATATGTACCTAGTTTACAGGATGTTCGCGAGAGAAAAAAGATTTCATCCCTATTGAGATGCAATACCTCTCATGCTACTCTCATCTGATCGTATAGTTGTAGACCTATCGACTTTAAGGAGAGGTGGCAGAGTGGTCGAATGCGCACGACTCGAAATCGTGTATGCCGTCAGGTATCGGAGGTTCGAATCCTCTCCTCTCCGCCAAAATAAGTTCGAATTTTGTACAATAGACACCGCCACGAGAAAGTCTTATCGTGCGTCCTTCCTGCCCATGGCAGTAGGGCGACCCATAAGGCTTTGTCGAATACAAAACAACCCTTCGGTATGAAGTGAGGCGCAAGCGCATACTTCATACCGAAGGGTTGTTTTGTTATAGATTTTTACCTTGAGCTTAGCGATTGTACCCCATTTCATCCAAAAATTTTCTGGCTTCTTCTAAGGCCCTTCCTCGCTGCTGGCGTGCGTTTTCCCGCATGTTTGGGTCAGCCCCAAATGTTTTAGCTTCGTCGTCTGACATAACATCAAGTGCCGACTCCCAATCCGGATTTCTTACACCGTTAAAAGCGATTCCAATAACCTTGTCGCGTTCCTCGGTTGATAGTCCAAGACTGTCTGGATTATGCACAAATGCATGTAATTTGCTTCTAGCCTCTTCTTCCGAAATATGCGGCCCGCTTTCTTGATCTTTCATAAAAATTTGTTTGATTATGTTAAATAATTTTACTATAAATGTTTGGGTATGGGAAATGACCCACATGCCTCAAAACCGTCCTTTGGTGAACGCTCGAAAATCCCTTTAATGCTTGCGATAAATCTGGTACTAAACCCACAGACACCGCCAAAATTGGAAATCGAAATCAGAAGCCGAAATGGGGTCAAGTCTCAGGTATCCGGTTTTGATGGGTTTATTGAGTATATTGTCTTTATCTGCAACACCCCCTTCGTTGAAAAGCCCATAACCCGACCTGACCCCCGATACTTGAAAATACCAGACATCTCGTCTGGTGTTTTTGTTCCGTGCTAAACTAGTCTCACTATGAACCGCCCTCGCCTCATTTTGACCTCATCGTTTAGCGCCGTTGCTCGAGAGCTTTCTGATGTCGGGGCTCTTCCAAAAAAATCACAGCGGGTTGCGTTTATCCCTACGGCTGGTGACGTTTATAAAGACACTCCATGGATAGAAGCGGATCGGAAGGCGTTAGTGGATCTTGGCTATTCCCTCTTTGATGTCGATTTAAAGAAACAAGACCCATCAACATTGAAACAGGAACTCGAATCAGCTGATATTATTTTTGTTGCAGGTGGGAACACAACCTATCTGTTCGAGTATGCTCACACGAGCGGATTTATTTCGATGATCCCAGATTTGCTCAATCAGAATCGCATCTATATTGGTTCGAGCGCGGGATCACTCCTCGCAGGTCCAAGTGTTGAACCATTTCTTTCAGAGGACATCCCGGAATTACCAAATGACTTTTATTTGCATAACTCTCATGGATTAAATATCGTGGACTATATTGTTCTTCCACATTATCCTGATTATGCAGTTCAAAACGATGAAGTCGAAAAAGAATTTTCACATCGATTTACATTTGTGAAACTGAAAGATACGGAATATCGAATCGAAAAATAATCTTCTATGAACACGGACAAAAATAAAATCGTCTACGCAGATGATGATACGGGGTCGATTGGGCTTTTACTTCGATTGCGGATTCCACCACTTATTTTAGGGCTCTTTTTAGGATTTGGTATTTCGATTTTAGCCTCACGGTTTGAGGAAGTCCTTGCGACAAATGTGCATGTCGCGTTTTTTATTCCGTTTGTTGTGTATATTGCGGCGGCTGTTGGGAATCAAACACATGCGATTTATTCCAGAGATTTGAAGAGTTCAAATACAAAATTTCGAAACTACCTACTTAAAGAACCGCTTTTAGGAATGATTCTCGGCCTGTTGTTTGGAATCATCTCAACTCTTGCTATTACTCTCTGGCTCCACAACCTCCTCCTTGCGCTTGCGGTCGGACTCTCCGTCCTCATGTCTGTGACAGTGGCTCCACTCATTGCGATTATTGTCACAGAAGTTCTCAATGATCTCCATGAAGATCCGGCCGTTGGAGCCGCCCCCATTGCGACCGTCCTTCAAGATATGTGCAGTATTATTATCTACGGACTCGTCACAAGCGCATTACTTCTCTAACCCTATGACAGACTGGCGTATATGGATCATTGGAGGATGCGTCCTTCTGATGATCCTTATCATTTCCTTCTTTGCTTCCCGTGACTAACGTTCCGCACAGGAGCGTTTTTGAATTCAGCATTTTTGCGCTACAATAGGGACATATCTATATCCTGAGTAATAGACTTGTTGCCTTATAATCTTTCGATCTATTTTGGCGCCATTTGGCCTACAACGATTTCAGGATTCGTCAAAATATCTAAATATTCTTCCTCTTCCTTCAATTGTTTCGGCACAACTGTCACTCAAAATAGTCAGAAATTTATAAGGTAACAGGTCTAATGAAAAAACTATGAAGATTCGCAAAGCGATTATCCCTGTTGCTGGAATGGGAACACGATTTCTCCCAGCCTCTAAAGCTCAACCAAAAGAAATGCTCGCGGTCGTCGACAAACCAGTGATTCAATACATTGTCGAAGAAGCCGTTGCAAGTGGTATTGAAGAAATTATTTTCGTCACTGCTATTGGAAAACGTGCTATTGAAGACCACTTTGATCGAAACTTCGAACTTGAATATCGACTTGAACAAAAGAATAAGCTTCAAGAACTTGAAAAGATCAAAGCCATCGGAAAACTGGCACGATTCGCCTTCGTGCGCCAAACCAAACCGCTTGGAGACGGACACGCCGTTCTCTCTGCCCTCCCCTTCATCGATGCGCACGAGCCAGTCGCCGTCTTGTTTGGAGACGACATTATCGATAATGGTCGAGGAAAGCCGGCTCTACGACAACTTATGGATGTCTATGAGAAATATGGAGATCCTGTCACGGCGCTCATGGAAGTTCCAAAGAAAGAGGTTTCGAACTACGGCGTAATCGATGGATCAGAAGTTTCAGAAGGTCTTTGGGAGATCAATAAGTTTATTGAAAAGCCTCCTGTTGAAAAAGCTCCATCAAACCTCGTACACATTGGTCGTGAGATTCTGACTCCTGAACTTCTCGCAATTCTTCCAACGATCAAACCTGGTGCAGGAGGTGAAATCAGACTTGCGGACGCATTCGCAGAGTACATCAGGATGAAACGTGTCCTTTATGGCTGTGTGTTCAAGGGAAAGCGCTATGATTGCGGAAATAAGCTTGGATATCTCAAAGCGCAAATTGAACTCGGACTCAAGCATGAAGAAGTTGGAAAGGATCTCAAACGTTATTTGAAACAAACATTCAAATCGCTATGAAAATATTTTGGCGAAATCTCGCAGTTCTCCTTCTCCCGATTGTCTTGATGGGAGCAGGATGTGGTGGCTCTTCCACCGCAGAAAAACTTGCAACCACCCCTGTCACCATTACGATCTGGCGTGTCTTTGATGATGATGATACGTACACAAAGATCATGAACGCCTATCAGTCCCTGCATCCAAACGTCTCATTCTCCTACCGAGAGCTTCGATATGATGAATATGAAGACGAACTTATTCGTGCGTTTGCAGAAGGAGAAGGACCCGACATCTATTCTATTCACAACACCTGGATAGGAAAATATGAAAGTCTCATCCAACCAATGCCGGACTCATTGACCATTCCGTATTCAGAAACACGCGGAACCATCAAAAAAGAAACAATCTACACGGTCCAAGAAGAACCAACGCTGTCTGAACGCGCACTCAAAAGCAATTTCGTCGATGTGGTTGTGAAGGACGTTCTTCGTTCCTATAAAGCTAACGCAAAAGCAGAATCAGAAAATCGCATCTTTGGTCTTCCGATGGGAATGGACTCGCTCGCCCTCTTTTACAACAAAGATCTCTTGAACGCAGCAAGCATCCCTGAACCTCCTTCCACCTGGACTGAATTTCAAGATCAGGTCTCACTCCTCACACAAATCAATACCAGTAATTCCATTGTGCAAGCTGGAGCTGCAATGGGAACGAGTCGAAACATTGAACGCGCGTTTGATCTCGTCTCTATTCTCATGATGCAAAACGGAACCCAGATGACTGACAGTCGTGGACGCGTCACGTTTGCCCAAGAAACAGATTCAGGTTTCCTTGGGGGCGAGGCTCTGCGCTTCTACACAGATTTTGCCAACCCACTCAAAGCCGTCTACACCTGGAACGAGGACATGTCTGACTCGTTCGATGCATTCGTCAGTGGAAACACAGCCTTCTTCTTTGGCTACTCCTATCACCACGACTTCATCCGAGCAGCAAACTCCAAACTAAACTTTTCTGTCTCAGCTCTTCCTCAAATTGATGGAGGAAAGACCGTAAACTTTGCCAATTACTGGGTTGAAACGGTTGCAAAATCTACAGACGCAGGAGACTGGGCATGGGATTTTGTGCAGTTTGCCTCAGAAGAAGATCATGTAACAAGCTACCTCGAAGCCGCAAAAAAACCAGCCGCTCTGCGATCACTCATTAACTCACAACTTGAAGATGAGGTCCTCTCCATTTTCGCAGCACAAACACTCACAGCAGACTCCTGGTACCGGGGAGGAGATGCACATGTTGCCGAAGAAGCATTCCTTGATCTCATCGACGAATTCCTCTCGGGAGCAGAACAAGAACGTGCACTTAAAGACGCTCAAAATAAAGTGAATCAAAGTCTATGAAACG
>JABMNY010000001.1 GCA_013204385.1 Candidatus Uhrbacteria bacterium | reverse complement strand
TCCGTAAACGTTGTATTAGGGGTCACCGCTCCTACATCAATCGCTGCAGCCATCGTAAGGGGTTTAAAAATGGAACCTGGCTCATAGGCCCCAAAAATAGCTGGATTATTAAAGACACGAATCGAATCAACCTCATTATAAACATTTGGATCGTAGTCAGGAGCCCCACACATCGCGAGGATTTTCCCTGTTGATGGCGACACGATCACAACTGATCCTCCATCTGCTCCATGTTTTTCAACCGCCGCTTTTAAACTTGAGCAAGCCTTATACTGAATTGTTCGATCCAGTGTGAGGACAATATCTTCCCCATCTTCGGCTGGCTCATACTCCCGGGTTCCGACCGCAATGAGCCGACCCGCAATATCTCGCTCTGAAAGTAAAAATCCCTGTGTTCCTGTAAGCTCCTCATCAAAGTACCCTTCAATCCCGTATTTTCCTGCAAATGATCCATCTTCATTTGTTCCCAGAAATCCAAGAATATGACCGCTCATATCTGGCTCTGGATACAACCGAGAAGATTCTCGCAAGTAATGAATTCCCGAAAAATCGAACGCAAGAATTTTCTCGAGCATTTTGTCATCAATCTGTCGGGCAATTGGTTCGTAGGGATCTTCTGGCTGATCAAGTCGCTCCCCCAGCGCTTGAATCTGATCTTCCTCGTACCCAAAAAGTGCCCCCAACGCTTCTGCAACATCATCTGCTTTTTCGATCAAACGTGGGTCCGCATAGACAAATGCAAGTTGCTGATTTACTGCGACAGGAATAAGCGTTTCGTCCTTAAAATCATGCACATAAATTTCTCCACGCTCAGGAATCAGCTCTTGAAATAATTCATGTTGTCCACTGGCGAGCGCTTCATAAAATCCATGCTGGAATACTTGAATGAAAAACAATTTCAAAATAATAACTCCCGCAAATACGGCAATGAAATACCGAAATACTTCCAGACGTATGTCCTCAGATTTTTTACTTGATTTGCTCCAACGTTTTTTTTGCATACTAAAATCCAAAGCCAAAAAGTGAACCTGATCCTCGAGGGTTTCTCCCTGCATGCACCTCATCTCCATCATTCATTCCATCCCCATCTGTATCTGCATTAGAACTACTTGTTCCATAGAACGCCTCCAGAATATTATCCAATCCATCTCCATCTGAATCAGAACTTGAAACCGTTTCTGTCACAGACAACTTTGCAGATTCATCCGTTACGAGAGTGAGTACACTTCCTCCAGACCCTAATCCTAAGTTTGGGAGCACTCCCAACACCGCATGAAAAATATCCTCAAAAAGAATTGTTTGGTTTGGAGCTTCTATCGCGAGTTCAGAATCAGGAATACGAAGATCAATTCGGACATCTACAGGAATAAGATCCGTTCCCTCAATCTGCTCGAACCCGCCTGCCGCTTGGAATCGATACAAAAAATGATCTGGAATGCCAATCCAGAAACGGAGCGTCAATCGTGAAAGCTGATGGGCCTGACGACTCGCAACAATGCGTTCTGCATCTGACGGCTGTCGACCTTCATTTGCACGTACAAGATCCAAAAGGAATGCAAAGAGCGCTTCTGCATCAAATTGTCCATCTATAATGCGTGCCTCAACTCCATCCACTTCTTCTGTCTCTCCCTTGTATTCAACATGAGCAATATCGGCATGTGTGATTACAAATCTCAAACGCTCGAGTCCTTCTGCTGTCCAGGATTGTGGAGAAAGAAGAGTCTCAAGTGGGACATCGAGTCCTGGGAGGATCTCCCCCCAGGCAGGAAGTTCCCCCTGCGCAAACTCAACCCAGGTTGATTTTTTAAAGCTTACTCCAGGAACCTCAGGTCCCGGTGACGCATAGGTTAAATACGAACGTCCATACAGCGAGCGAAGTTCCCCTGAAAGATCTTGGTAGGAATCATCTTCTGAAAGATAGACGACACGAAATGTTGTACTGTGATTAATTTGCGGAGTAGGTGTGATTTGGATACTGCCACGTGTATAAACGGTTGTATTGATTCGCGCATCTCTCTCTTGCATTGTCCAACTGAACCCTCCATCTTGTTCAAGCGAAGTCACGTTTGCCATATGCGCAAGCATCCGTTGGATTTCTTGCTCTGGACGAAACTGCATAAACACAATGTAGGATGCAAACACAAAAGCCAAAACAATGACCACACCCGTTAAGAGCCATGCGAGTGATTTGTGCATATAAAAAAGAGATAGCAGTTACTATCTCTATTTTATCTAAATTTTGCCGATTTTACTATGGCTCTACATCTGTGTGACATCTTCGTCTGAGACGAACACCCCCACATACGCCGTACTCTCTCCTGTATTCTCATTTTCAATCAATCGAATAATCCCTCCGCCTGTAGCTTGATAGTCAGTAAACATGAAACGGTCTTCTTCTTCTGTCGCAGATTCCCCTTCCACACCAATCACATTTCCTGCATCTTCATAGTTAAACTCATACTCTTTCCCTTGAAATAGAATCATCTCTTCCTCAGGTTCAATTTCATCATCGACTTCACGAAACAAAATGAGTTCTTCTTCGTGTGGAGAGATGGAAAGCATTCGTCCTTCATCATCATAGAGCCATCGCATCGTGTGACCTCCGTCGAGCTCAATCTGCGCATGCCCCACATACGTAAACGGTTCATTAAAAATACTGATCCCCGCACCAAGCTCAAGTTTAAAAAGTTGTTTGACGTTCATACCCAGTAGTACAATTTTGATAATTATTTGACCTCACTTTTGTAGACCCTCAGACGTTTGGCCAAAAACCTACGGCCTCCAGTTGTTTTAAGATAGTTCTCACGACGCTCAGCATCCTCTTTTGAAAGACATCCTTCATAATACACAACGATGAGCGGTCTTCTTGATTTCGTCGAAAAAACTTCTCCATTTTGATGTTCAGTATATCTACGATTCAAATCTTTTGTAAAACCCACATAGTACTTTCCATCTTTCAGGCTTCGCAAAACGTATACAACCCAATAGATCAAAATTGTACTACTGGGCATAAAAAATCCTCCTAAAAAATAACACATGGATTAAAGCATGGGACGAGATGAATGTAAACACACAGTTTCCTCAACCAGGTCGGGGGCTGAGCCTCCGACAAATAAGAGTTTTCTTGTATTGCGTGAATCTGAATAAACAAAATACACAATAAATATGCGCTTCCCCCGCTTATACCTTGACAAAAGGCTTGTTTTATGGTATCTTTTGATGTCTGCAATAGGCAGAACCCCCTCTGCGAAAGCAGAACCTGGGCAATCAAGCCCATATTCAACATGGAGGCCATCATGGCCAAGTTCCCATTCGTTCGGTTCCTGCTCAAGTTCCGCGTCAACCCCCGCAACACTGCCAAGCTCAAGGAAGCCGGCATCCGGCTCATCGACCGAAGTGTCGACCGTCAGCAGGCCATCGAGCAGGGGCACTCGGACCAGAAGGGTCACGTGCACTACACGCGCCACACCCGCACCGATGCCACCGGGGCGAAGATGGGAGACTCCGGCCGACCCATCTTCGGATGGAATGCCAAGGGTACGCCCTACGACGCCATCTCGCTGGAGAAGCTCTCCCAGGACATCCACGACAACGGGGGCATCCTCACCGATGTCCACATGGTCCGGAAGCCCGGTGACACGATGGCGAGCTTGGTCCTGGTCTTCAGCGCGGAGGGTACCCGCTTCGAGCTGACCACGGACATCGAGACCGCTCTCGACAAGTTCGTGGATGCCAGCTACGGGCATTTGCACGGGTTCATCAACCCGGATGACACCGCGACCATGAACGCGGCCCACCTGTTCGATCGCCCCCTGACCGAAGCCAAGGACCCACGCTACGTGCGCTTCCTTCTGGTCGGCGACGAGGAGAAGCCCAGCTTCCGCTGTCACAAGCGGGAGATCAGCGCACCCACCGAGGCCTCCGCCTCCGCCTAGACCTCGGTCGAAGCACCACACGCGCCCCGCGTGAAGGAAAGTCCCCGAGTGATATAACTATCACCCAGGAGCACTCGACTTCACTCGGGGCTTTTCTTTTTGTCAAAAAACAGCCCGAAGGCTGTTTCATATTACTCTTCTGATCCTGACTCCGAATCTTCATTCTTCCGACTCATTATTCGATTCAGATCTTCTTCGAACATTTCTCTTACTTCACTCAGCGACCCTGTTCCCAAAACCTCTTTTGTATCGACAAATTTCGAGTCTAACCATTCCGGTACGGGATATCCTGTCAACGTATCAAAAAGATACATTAACATTGTTGTTGCATACGCCCCTTTAGACAAACTAAACGTTATTGCCAAACCTTCTGGAATCACTTTATAAGCATGAACCTCTGGATGCACCACAGGAATAAATGTTGGATTACGACCCACACGGATAAATGGATACTTTTTCAGGGCTCCCATTGGATTTCTTAACCCTTCACGATCGAGAAATGCTTTATACACGGAAAGCGCTTTTTGATCAGGATTTAAAAGCTGAGGCATAGGAGTTGGAAGTGATTCTCCGTTTTTCTCTGCTTCTGAAAGACGTTCATTTGCCGCATAGCTTGCGTATGCTCGAACCCACATACCAGCCTGTTGTTGCACTTTCTCCAAAGCTGTCAGAAAATGTCCTCCCGTTTTTTGCAGACTCTCAAGCATCTCAAGCTCATGTCGAAACGAATACGGAAGATCAGATAAAATTTCAAACATCTTTTTCCAATCTCCCCATACTAAAGTTGCCTCCGCTCTGCGCTCAGCAAAAAACGGAAGTTCAAATGGACTTTTCATGGTGACATAGGTCTTCACTCCAGCTTCCGCTCCTGACAATAACATCGCACGTCCAAACTCATGGGCAAGAAACCGTGGAGTGCCAAATCGCTGAACACCAAAATAATTCATGATGCCATGAGCCTTAATATATTCAATTCTGTCTTCGATTTGTGCAGGATCAAGTGTCTTCTCTGTTCGAATTAAAAGCGTAAATCGATTTCCTTTAAGTCCCCCAACCTGAACAACTCCCTTTCCTTCATACACGTTGCGAATAATCGCACCAGGAATATCAAGATCTAGTACCTCATTCAAAATTCCTCCACGCAAACTCACACGCTGAGCTGTAAGCGCCACCGCATCTTTAATTCCCGCATATCCCACATCTTTTTCTGGATGCCCTGTCAGTTCCGTTATTCTATTCTGAGCATCGATCGTTGATACTCCAACCTTTGTCAAATCAAAATAGATTGTCCCTTGTCCATCATCCATTTCCCGAGAAACTTCTTTCCCATCAACAGTAATCACTGCTCCATCTGGACGCTCTTCTTCAACAATAAAATCCTCTGGTCGATATTTAAAATACCCCTTTGGCAATTCCTTCGAAATACTCTTAATCCCTATTTGCTCAAAAAGCAGATAGGGGTCCTTTACTGAGGAGGTAAACTTTTCTGGTGATGCTTCACGAGCCGCTTGTATGACTTGTTGTTCGCGCTCCCAAAAATTTTGATCTTGTGCCATATATTATCGCTCGTAGTAAAAAAGTTTTGGGGCGCCCTCTAGTTCGTCTACTTGTGTTACTTCCCATTCTGGGATGGGCCAGACGTAGGAGACGACGCGGCTTCCAGGCTTTAATTCCGCTTCCAGTTTGGGGCGGATTTTTTCGTATGTTTCTGGCATGAGAAACAGGTAGAGGGCGTCGTAGGAAGTGAGGTCGTGCTTGAAGGCGTTCTCAAGTTTCATTTTGACGCCACTTCCAGCAAGACGATTTTGCAACCATCCTATCCCGTACTGCAAGATCGATAATTCAACCCCCATCACATCAGCTCCCGGTTGTTCCTTTTTTAACTGCCGGCACACGCGTGCATTTCCACACCCAAGTTCCGCAAAAGATTCGCCTGACTTGAGCGCCAAAAGCTTGGAAATACGCTTTACATCCCTGTTCCACGTAGGCACCCAAGGCGCCCCTTGCAGTCCTGCATATGCCGCAGAACCAACTAAAATAAAGAGAATAAAGAGAAAAATCTGCCAATACATATAAAGAAATTGTATCACACCT
>JABMNY010000015.1 GCA_013204385.1 Candidatus Uhrbacteria bacterium | reverse complement strand
TTTCGAGGTTATAGAGTGGGGAGGAGTGCTGCGTTAAAAACAAAAACACTCGGGCTAGCCCCGAGTGTTTTTTTATTTGAGATTACGAAGTTCTGTTTCAGGCGTAACAATGTTATTTCTTCCTGTTCATCTACTCTGTCCTGTGCATCTGTTACTCAAATATTTTCCGTAAAGCTTTTATAAAGAAGTCTTACTGATCCTCAGGGCCGGAAAGGCCGAGGGATTACATGTGTGCACAAGAGAATAGAATACCAGATTATCGTATTCTTGTCAATCATTTAAAGTCACTATCTGTAAAATATAGCGAAAATAAAGGATTTTATGTATAAATGTTCCAAAATGACGAGAGATTATTTTGGGCTATTTTGTTTTAGTGCGCCTGCGCCAATCAATAATCTCCGCAGCGGCCATGGCCGCCTCGATTCCTTTATTAAATGCATTGTCCTGGCTTCTTGCTTCAAGCTGCTCTAGGGAACTGACTGGAAGGACTTCCATAATGATCGGAACACCCTCTTCTAACATGACTTGATTAAGTCCCTCTGCACACATGTTCATGACCATGTCGAAATGATACGTTTCCCCTTTCATAATGGCACCAAAACAGATAATGGCGTCATACGTTTCTTCCCGAATCAGTGTTTGTGCTGCAAGTGGGAGTTCAAGCGATCCAGGGAGAATGTGTACTTCTGGCTTTGGGCATTCTGCTTCCATTAGAAGGTCGATCGTTTTCTGCACCATTCTGTCGAGGGGTTCGCGATACCATTTTGCTTGAAGAATAGCGACTTTGGCTCCAGGAATTTTTGGCATGGCTTGAGGATTGAGTTCGACTTGCATAGGGAGAATAGTAACTTATTAGAATATTCTAACCGTATCACAGGAGTTTTGTGGTGTCATTGACAGACAGCTGATGTCGGATACAATGCCTTCACTATGGAAAATCATCTCAAGCGTGTATTGGATCTTGTTCAGAAGACGGGGGACACAATGATCGTTGTTGATAAACAAGGTGATGATGCTTTTGTTGTCATGGATCTGGATCAGTATGAAGCTATTTTAGATGCACAATTTCAGGATAAAGCTGAATGGGAAGATGAAATGTTTGAGGAAGAAGCCGAAGTAGATTCAGAAGAAAAACAAGATTTAGAACTGCCTCCGCGTGCTCCTGATATTTGGGGGGTGATGCAAGGAGCAGAGAAAGAGGGTGAAACGTGGGATATTGATCAATTAAGTGAGGGTGAGCTTGCTGAACTTGAAAGACAATATCAAGCATTTGCAAGTCGACATGTGGAAGAGGCTATTGATGAAATTGAAGTCAATCCGGTAATTGATCAAAAAGAGCCTAAAATTGAGAAACCAATTCAGGATGATGTCTATGGAGAAGAACAGTTTTATCTTGAGCCGATTGAGTAAAAAATCGCTAAGGTTAGTAGTGAACAGGCTGATCCCCAGTTTGTCCATAAGTCCTAGGGGAAAGACTTGCGCATTTTAGGACCCTCTGTTATACTTTCGCCGTCTTGAGAATCATTAAGATTATTATAAAACGTAACTCATTTTGGGCACATTTGCCCCACTTCAATCCATATGGCTGAAGTCTTTAATCGAAACAAGCCGCACGTAAACGTCGGTACAATTGGTCACGTTGACCATGGTAAAACAACCACAACGGCTGCTCTTCTTGCAGTACTTACTGCAAACGGAATGACCGCCCAATCAAAGGGTGTTGATGACTTGGATAAAGCTCCAGAGTCAAAAGCTCGTGGTATCACAATCGCAACAGCTCATTGTGAATATGAGTCTGAAAAGCGTCATTACGCTCACGTTGACTGTCCTGGTCACGCAGACTACATCAAGAACATGATTACTGGTGCTGCACAGATGGACGGAGCTATTCTCGTTGTATCTGCTGCTGACGGCCCAATGCCACAAACACGTGAGCATATCCTTCTTGCACATCAAGTTGGTGTGACAGCAATCGTTGTATTTCTAAACAAGGTGGATCAAGTTGATGATCCAGAGCTTATTGACCTTGTAGAAGAGGAAGTGCGTGACCTTTTGAAGCAGTATAAGTTTCCAGGTGACGAAGTCCCTGTGATTCGTGGATCTGCATTGAAAGCACTTGAAAATCCATCTGATCCAGAAGCTTCACGCCCAATAATGGAAATCGTGAATGCTCTTGATAATTACATTCCAGAACCAATTCGTGATACAGAAAAGCCATTCTTAATGCCAATTGAAGACGTCTTCTCTATTGAAGGACGTGGAACTGTGGTTACTGGTCGAATTGAACGTGGAATGGTTAAGATCAATGAAGAGATTGAAATTGTTGGAATCCATGAGGAATCTTCAAAGACTGTTGTTACCGGAATTGAAATGTTCAACAAGCAGTTGACCGAGGGTCGTGCTGGGGACAATGCAGGACTCCTCTTGCGTGGTGTCAAAAAGGAAGATGTTGAACGTGGAATGGTTTTGGCTAAGATCGGATCCATTACTCCTCACACAGAATTCGAGGCTGAAGTATACGCTCTTTCAAAGGAAGAGGGTGGACGTCATAAGCCATTCTTTAAGGGATATAAGCCACAGTTTTACATCCGTACAACAGATGTAACTGGTGAGGTTATTCTTCCAGAAGGAACAGAAATGGTTATGCCTGGAGACACATTGAATCTTACAATTCATTTGATTCAGCCAGTTGCTCTTGAAGAGAAGATGTCTTTCGCTATTCGTGAAGGAGGTCGTACGGTTGGAGCTGGTGTTGTGACAAAGATTATAAAATAATAATTATTGGAGGGGTCTGAGTTCATCGATGACTCCTCCTTTTCGTTCTTTCTATACGCCTGTGTCTGACGACAATAAAAAAACTGAAGAAAAGTCCCGCATTCGCATAAAGATTCGAGCGTATGAT
>JABMNY010000014.1 GCA_013204385.1 Candidatus Uhrbacteria bacterium | reverse complement strand
CCATTTCCTGTCAAGGAAATTAAATCCCCTCTCCAAATACGAAACGATCTGTGATCTTTTCGTACTCAAAAATTTCTTCCTCTGAAAAAAATCGTTTGATTTCTGCTTCTGCGGCTTCAACTGAATCTGATGCGTGAATGAGGTTTGATGGAACATTCATAGAAAGGTCTGCGCGGATTGTTCCCGCGTCTGCCTCTCGTGGGTTTGTTGATCCAACAATCTTTCGCACCTCTGAAATTGCGTCATAGCCATCAAGCACCATTCCGACAACAGGAGTCTGCATCATGAATTGTTTAAGGCTGGCAAAGAAAGGCTTATCTGAAAGATGGGCATAGTGCTCTTCGAGCATTGCATCCGTAAGTCGAATAAACTTCATTCCTACAAGCTTCAACCCCTTGCGCTCGAAGCGTCCGACGACCTCTCCTAAAAGATCTCTTTGCAGGGCATCTGGTTTCAAAAGGACGAGTGTTTTTTGTTTGTCTGCCATATTTGTTTGATTAAAAATTTGCCCAAAAGTTAACACATCTAGCTCAAAAAGGCAACGGATGCACAGTGACCTCAGGCTCGCCCCCAAAGGAAGTGAGCAAGATATCTCCTTCAAGATCTGTCCGAAATAGTTCGACTCCCCAGTCAACTAAACGGGAAAGAACAACAGGATGTGGATGCCCATAGGTATTATTTACCCCCGCTGAAATGAGTGCAATCTCGGGACGGATCTGACGCAAAAATTCCCAAGAGGTTGATGACAGGGATCCGTGATGCCCCACCTTAAGAACATCTACATCCCCTACTGCATCCATAAATCCCTCCTCTGCTTCCAACTCTGCGTCTCCTGTGAACAGAACGGTTGTTTCTCCATACTCAAGCACAAACACCATCGAACTATTATTGCGATCACTGACGCGCTCCTGGTCATAGCTCTCTGCTGGCCATAAGAATCGGAGCAACACATCACCCACTTGGATTCGATCTCCTTTAGAAACGAACTGAATCTGTGCCCCTTCATCTTCAATCGCATCCCTCAACGCACGATCAACCTGTGTATCAGCAATCATTCCCGTTTCATACAATGTCTCAACCCGATAGCGATCAAGCACAGACACAAGTCCGGTGATGTGATCTGCGTCAGGATGAGAAACAAGAATGGCATCGAGAGTTCTATCCCAAGGAGGAAGAACCTCTCCGATTTTCGTAAGAATGGCATCATTTCTCCCTCCATCCACAAGCATCTGTTCCCCTGTCGGAAACTCAATCAAGAAACTGTCTCCTTGACCAACATCAAACATCCAGACCCGCAGTGGGAGAATGTTTCGCTCCACGGAAAATGAGATGGAGATGGCCCATAACAAGAGTGAAAGAAATAGAACACTCACACACAAGAGAATTGTTTGTGCCTTGACGCGTGAAGGGCGTTTAGCGTTTGCTCGGGGCATAGCGATAATACATCCAGACCGCTCCCATCAACCCAAACACAAGTAGGGCGAGGAGATGACTTTGTTCTGGTTGAGAAAGCGCGAATGGAATCGTTCCAAACACGGAGATCAAGCGAAGCATGAGATACGAAAGACCCCATGCCGGGAGACTAAGGTACGCTCCCACAGTTGCCCCCAAGCCCCCCGCCATAATCGCAATCATTGTAGCAACCATCGCATACGGAACAAGTGGAAGCACAAGGAGGTTCACAAACGGAGCCACCAAAGAAACCGACCCAAAATGCCAAAGCACAATGGGAAGAGTAAGGCCGATGGCGGCAAGAGACCCAGCAAACGATTCTCGAAGTCCAATGACTTCAGGAATGAATGTAAGTCTTTCGCTTATGGGCTTCGTGAAGGTTATTACCGCAATGGTTGCGACAAATGAAAGTTGAAATCCGACATCTTGTAACAACAGCGGGTTTACAAGAAGCATGAGGCTCCCTGTCAGTAAAAACGCATTGACCATGTAGGCTTTTCTTGAAATCCAATGCTCCAAGACCACGAGCCCTCCCATGATTCCTGCTCGCACCACTGCGGGCGATGCCCCCGCTAATAGGACATAGACGATGAGAAGAATGGTTGTCAGCATAAGTCCTCGTCGACGACCAATCCTTGTTGAGAGAATAAACGAGAGAAACGCAACAGAAAATAAGGACACATTAAATCCAGACGCTGCCAATATGTGAGATGTGCCCGTTGCCACAAACTGTTGTTTTAATTCAGGCGACAATGCAGAAGATCCTCCAAACAAGAGTCCGGAAAGAAAAGAGCTATGAGGCTCAGGGAGAATCCGTTGAAGTGATTTCGTCGCCCACTCCTTCACGTGCAATAATCCACCCACAATCGACCATTCCTTTTGGATAAGGACATCGATATATTGCGGTTGAAAACAGACAGCTAAAATTCCTTTTGTGGCCAAATATCGATCATACGCAAACCCATTGAATGCTTCAGGTTTTTGCACGGAACAATTAAAGACAAGTTCATTCCCATACTCTACCTGTGGGTAAAGCGGAATCCACGCAAGTATTTTTCCTTCGCGGACCTCATCTGCATAAAACACCTGATCCAAAACCACTCGTTGACCATCAATTCGACGTTCTACCTCGGCACTGACGACTCCCGTCACACGAATTGCCGATGAAGAAACATCTGCGACGGTTGGAACATGATGCGGGATACTTGTTTGCGTGAAACGAAAGAGCGCAAACACAAAAATACTCACCAGAAAAAACAGGAATCGGACTGATTTGTGAGGAAGAAAAAGTGCGATTCCTGCACACACAAGAGACACAAAGAGAAGTTGTTCCCACCACCCAACCGAAACAATTGGACCAATAACCACACCAAAACAAAACACCGCCAGGATAACGGCGAGTGTTTTTGAAGGACTCGTTAAAATCGTATTAATCCTCATAGGAACCAAGACCGACTCCACGGTACCAGAATCCATATTCAGAAAGATGAAGGTCTGCAAGATGATTTCGTCCATCAAAAATACGAGGTTCAATCATTCGATCTTTCAGTGCAGAAAAAGAAACTTCTCGAAACTCAGGCCATTCTGTCAAAACAATAAGTGCCTCTGCTCCTGCACACGCATCAATAGCCGTTGGAGCAAACTGGACCGTATCTGCTAATAACAACTTCGCATTCTCTGTCGCTTTTGGGTCATACGCCACAATATCCGCACCTTGTGCACACAAGCGCTGAGTAATATCAATGGCAGCAGACTCACGTACATCATCTGTATCGGGCTTAAATGCCAGCCCCCAAATAGCGATTCGTCTTCCTTTTACTCCCCCAAGTTCTCGGACAAGATGCTTATAAAATAAATCACGTTGGCGATTATTCACTTCGATGACCGCTGGCAATAGCCGGAATGAATATCCATGCTCTCCAGACAATTGCTCGAGCGCGGACACATCCTTTGGAAAACAAGATCCACCGTACCCAATTCCTGCTTTCAAAAAATGAGGTCCGATGCGAGGATCAAGCCCGATCCCTTGAGCGATATCTCGCACATCGGCTCCCACACGGTCCGCTAAGTTTGCCATCTCATTGATGAATGAAATCTTCGTGGCGAGGAATGCATTTGCCGCATACTTAATGAGCTCTGCCGACTCAATAGAGGTAACCACACGCGGTGCGTGAATCCCTTCATGCAGGAGGTCAATCGTCTGAGCGGCAATTCCATCGTCTGCACCGATCACAATTCTGTCTGAGTGTAAGAAATCTGCAAGCGCAGTTCCCTCGCGCAAAAATTCAGGAACGGAAACAATCTGCACGAGACTTGTAAGCTCTTCACGACCTGCCTGTGTCATGGCCTCTCGTACACGTGCAAGGACCGCACGATTTGTCCCTACCGGAACAGTGCTCTTCACCACAAGAACCACTTCATGCTCAAGAAGTTTTCCAACTTGATCTGCGACCGCAAACAACACGGTGAGATCCGCTTCTCCTGTACTTTTCGGAGGTGTTCCCACAGCAAGCATGATCACCTCTGCTCCACCGATCACACTCTTCAGATCCGTTGTAAATAAAATATTTCCCTGTGCCTGAACCTCTTTCAGAGCCTCTTGTACGCCAGGCTCATAAAATGGCACCTCACCCATATCAAGGCGTGCGATTTTCCCCGCATCAATATCAACACAAGCCACTTTATGCCCTAAAGTTGCAAAACCGACTCCTGTTGTAAGTCCGACATAGCCGGTTCCAATCATGACAAGATTCATAGTAGGGCAAGCATAGTAAAAAAATCGAGGGTTTACAACCCCCCGAAAATTTCCGCTCTAAATTCCTCTTTCTTTGCTGAGTCGTACTTGGCACGAATACACCTCTCTCGGAGAGGATAACTCACACGTTTCATTTTATGTGTATCGACAAGCTCAATAAACTCATCGAATGTCACTTCCCTCACTTCAATCCGTTCACCTGGATCAAGATTTTGTTCCGAGACCTTCTGACTGTCACGAGCTACAAAGAGATGAATGTTCCAATCTATTTTTCCATTTGGACGAAACACCTCAAGTGGAAACCACGCTTCGGAGGCATACCCCGTCTCTTCTAACATCTCACGCTTGGCTCCGTCAAAAGGTTCTTCATCCGCCTCAACACGTCCAGCAATCGTATCCAAAAACCATTCTTCACTGTCCGGTTGTTGTTGTCGTTGAATAAGAATCTTCCCTTCTAGCGTCACAGCAATGATCTCAACGGTGTCTGCCCGATCAAGACGTTCAAACACCGCCGTCGACCCGTCATACATCTTCTGCTCCCATTGATACACATCAAAAATCACTCCCTCAAACACCTTCTTTGCATGTGATGGTAGTTTCCCCATATCTATTTCACAACAATATTAAGAATACGTCCTGGGACATAGACCACTTTCACAACTTCCTTTCCTTCAAGATGTTTTTGCACATTCTCGTCTGCAAGCGCTAATTCTTTTGCGACTTGCTCTTCTGCGTTTGGTGAAAGCACAATCGTTCCACGCACTTTTCCATTGATCTGAACGCCCATCTCAATTTCATCCTGCACAAGTAACGACGCATCAAACTCTGGCCAAGATTGCTCCTCAACGAGTCTTGTCTCTCCAATCAATTCCCAACACTCATTCATGAGGTGTGGAGCAAATGGACCGAGCACAACCAAAATCTTTTTCAATTGTTCACGCGTCACTGACTGGTCTCCAAGATCATTAAACAAGGACATGAACTCGGAAACGGCTGTATTGAATTTAAACGCATCAATATCATCAGACACTTTCTTGATGCGTGGCTCAACAATCTTTCCAAAATCTTCAGCCTCTACCTCCTTCCAAGAACGCACGTATCGATCTACTTTATCCAAGAATCGACGCACACCAATGAGTCCATTTAAACTCCAAGGTACAGGTTCCTCAAAAGGCCCCATAAACAAAATATACATGCGCAGAGCATCTGCTCCATAGTCTCGCACAATTTCATCTGGGTTCACGACATTCCCCTTGGACTTACTCATCTTTGTTCCGTCGTCGGCAAGCACCAGTCCATGACTATGACGACGTGTGTACGGTTCGCTCAAAGGCACATGCCCCTGATCGAACAAAAACTTGTTCCAAAAACGAGAATACAAAAGATGAAGCGTCGTGTGTTCCATTCCTCCGTTATACAGATCCACCGGCATCCAATAGTTGAGTTTTTCCGTACTTGCAAATGCGGAATCATTGTGCGGATCGATATAGCGCAAAAAATACCAGCTTGATCCTGCCCAGTTTGGCATCGTATCGGTTTCTCTACGCGCGGGTCCAAAACAGTTCGGACACGTCGTATTCACCCAGTCCTCAATGCTGGCCAAGGGAGATTCTCCTGTATCCGTTGGTTCATAGTGATCAACGTCGGGGAGCACAACTGGCAATTGCTCTTCACGAACAGGAATCCATCCGTGTGTCTGCACGGTCTCTCCTTCTTTCAGAGGAAGATTTGCGCACGCCTCACAATAGACAAGCGGAATTGGTTCTCCCCAATAACGTTGTCGTGAGAACACCCAATCGCGAAGTTTATAGTTGATTGTCTTCTTCCCTAACCCCTTCTCTTCAAGCCATCCCAAAATCTGTTTTTTTGCTTCCGCAGTTGAACGTCCTGAAAATTCTCCTGAATGGATTGACTGTCCTTCTCCCGTAAAACAATCAGAAATTATTTTTATTGCTGTTTGGGCCGCATGAGAAACCCCAACATCAGCTGGCATCACCTCTTGAAGCGCTGGTGGCTCTATCACTTTTATGATGGGCAATTCGAATTTCTTTGCAAACGAAAAATCTCGTTCATCATGAGCAGGCACCGCCATAATCGCTCCAGTTCCGTAGCCTGTCAGAACATAATCTGCAACCCAGATAGGAATCTGTTTCTGTGTTGCTGGATTGATCGCGTACGCTCCAGTAAACACTCCAGTCTTTTCATTGGAGTCATTTCCGCGATCCATGTCCGTCTTCAGCGAGGTTGTTTTGATATACATCTGAACCTCAGACATCTGTGCATTCGTCGTGATCTGCTCGACTAATTCATGTTCTGGAGCAAGCACAAGATACGTTGCTCCGAAAAGTGTGTCCGGGCGAGTCGTAAATACCTTTATGATTGGAGTAACCGACCCTTGCGGATCAACCACTTCAAAATCGATCTCCGCCCCCTCACTTTTTCCAATCCAATTCCGTTGTTGTGTTTTAATCTTTTCGAGATAGTCCACAGTATCCAAATCCTGAAGCAACCGCTCAGCATACTTCGTAATCGCGATCATCCATTGTTCCTTGTCGCGTTTTTCCACGCGACCTCCACAACGTTCACAGACTCCACTCACGACTTCTTCATTTGCGAGTCCAATCTTACAAGAAGTACACCAGTTAATCGCAAGTGTCGTTTTGTACGCAAGGCCGGCTTTAAAAAATTCAAGGAACATCCACTGCGTCCATTTGTAGTACGCAGGATCTGTTGTATTCACTTCGCGTGACCAATCAAACGAAAGTCCAAGACTCTTCAATTGGCGTCGAAACGTGTCTGTATTCTCTTTTGTGATGTCTGCTGGCTTTCGACCAGTCTTGATTGCATAATTTTCCGTAGGAAGTCCAAACGCATCCCAGCCGATTGGGTACAAGACATTATGTCCCTGGTGGCGCTTTTTACGAGCGACAATATCAAGGGCTGTATAGGAACGCGGATGCCCAATATGAAGCCCTTCTCCTGAAGGATAAGGAAACTCGATAAGACAATAAAACTTGGGCTTATCTCCCTCGTCTTTTGCTTCAAACGTCCCGTCCTTATCCCAACGCTTCTGCCACTTCTGTTCAATTGCTTGGTGGTTATATGCCATAGTCCACTCAGCATAACAAAAAGCTGATTTTTGCGCCAAAGGATTGACTTTTTGTGGTATTCTGCTTAGAGTTCTGTTCCGTGGATTATTTTCCACTCTTTGGAGGTCCTTTGATCGATAGATTCCACCAGCTCCACCATCCACTCGTATTCTCCGACCGAAATCAGATTAGGATCACCGACGATGCCTTCTCTGTGGCCATACGTGTAGCAAGAGCAGGACTTGATCCTCCCAGCATTCCGTCTGTGGATCCAAGACGACCTTCAGAAGTGCACAAGCTACACTATGAACTTTTTCTCGAAGAGAAATTGTATGAGTACCGACTCAACAAAGCCTGCGACCGAATGCTTGTAGAGATTGTGCTCCTTCATCATCTTCTCAAGATCCTGACACCAAAAGCTGAACAGGATAAATCCAATAACCGTCCACTGAGCGTTATTGGCTGGATGATCCAAGACAGACTGGCTCACATCCTCCTTCAATCAGGATCAAGATCTCTCGATGAAATACATGCTCTTGCAAACACTTTCGGCATTGATCGAAATGCCTGGGAATCACGTTTAGCAGGAGCCGCTGCTGAAGTGCATGCCATGCAACAACTCACGCAGGTTCATGACCTTCGTGTCTACCCTGCCACACTCTATGAAGACACCTCGATGAGGATTGATTTCTTTCTGGAACTGGCAGGATCCTCAACGGGAGCTTGTGTCAGTGTGAAGACGCAGGTAAACGGACAAACCAGATTCATGACGGAATCTCTCCCAGGATACGAAGAGTGGTGGCAGAGCATTCATGACGGAGCCCGCGAATTCACTCGTATCGCAAGACGTCATTGGCTCCCCATCCTCATCACGGTCGGTAAACCTCAAGGTCAAGATATTGTCCTCACAATCCCTTCTCGCGCCGACAGTTGGGCATTTGATCTGCAAGAGATTTTACACGCAGACAACCAACGACTACTTCGCACAGCCTAACCACACTCCATACGGGAGTGTTTTTTATTTCATCGCTTCCTCAATTCGCTCGAGGGCAATAATAAATGCCGCACGACGTAGATCTGTCGAGAGCGTAGTTGCTTTCTCAAAAATGGCGAGTGCCTCCCTCTCCATGATTGTTTTCAATTTCACAAATACTTCCTCTTCACTCCAATGTTCTTCTTTTAAATTCTGTTCCCATTCAAATGTGGAAACGGTCACACCACCAGCATTGGCAAGAATGTCTGGAATGACACGAACCCCTCGTGCAATAAGCTGATCATCCGCCTCAGGAGTCGTTGGACCATTTGCAAGTTCAAGTACAACCTTTGTTTGAAGATAACTCGCATTATCTTCTCGAATCTGATTCTCAAGGGCGGCAGGAATAAGAAGATCACACGCTTGAAACAACAGTTCGCTCGCCTCGAATGTCTCGCCCCCCGCAAACCCCGCGACCGTTCCTGTAGCTTTCTTATGCTCAGAAAGAGCACTAATATCCAATCCATCTAGATTGCGAATGGCCCCACGCGAATCTGACGTCGCAATCACTTTATGTCCCGCACGTGTCCAAATATGTGCGGCATGCTCCCCCGCGTTTCCAAACCCCTGAATGACTACAGAACAAACTTCTGGGAGCAGAAGTTGCTCTCTCAATGCCTCAAACACATAAAAGCCCCCCTGAGCCGTCGCGGTTCCACGACCTTCTGATCCTCCTGATTCAAGCGGTTTCCCTGTGATTACCGCTCCACTCACATCCCCTGTGATCTTTCCAAATTCATCTGCCATCCAAGCCATGATCTGTGGAGTTGTGTTTACGTCAGGGGCGGGAACATCTTTCTGAGGCCCTACCACATCAACCATTCTCCGCATCCATCCACGCGAAAGGTGTTCGAGTTCTGACTCAGAAAGTTCTTTCGGATTCACTGTAACCCCTCCCTTTCCACCTCCCATCGGAATATTTACGACGGCACATTTAAGCGCCATCCAAAATGCGAGCGCTTTTACTTCTTCAATGTCTGTATCTTGATGAAACCGAATTCCCCCCTTGTACGGTCCGCGCGCATTATTGAATTGCACACGATACCCCTCAAACACCTTGAGAGTCCCATCATCCATTTTTACCGGAATGGAAACGTTCATCTGACGATTTGGATGCTTTATCTGTTCCAGAAAATCTGAGGAGAACGAAACGAGGAACGTTGCACGCTTGAGCTGTTCAAGGGCATTTTGAAATGGATTGTTCATAGACTTCTACGATACACCTCACACTTAAAATGAGAAGTGAATAAAAAACAACCGATAGAATTCGGTTGTTTTTTTATTAATCTTGATTTGCCGTCCAACGCTCGGCATCGAGCGCGGCCATGCATCCTGTTCCGGCAGCGGTAATAGCTTGGCGGTATTTGTGATCTGCAACATCTCCTCCAGCGAATACCCCCTCCACACTTGTTTGTGTTGACCCTGGTTTTACAAGGAGGTAGCCCTTCTCATCTAGATCAAGTTTACCCACAAAAATGCCTGTATTTGGTTTATGTCCAATGGCAACGAATAACCCTTCTGCAGAAAGCTCACTCTCTGTATTTGTTTGATTATTGAAGATGCGGACACCTGTCATCTTCGTTCCATCACCCAGCACCTCGCGAACCTCTGTGTTCCACACAAATTCGATCTTTGGATTCTTCATCGCACGATCTTGCATAATCTTTGAGGCGCGCAATGCCTCACGTCGATGTACGACGGTTACTTTTTTGGCAAAGCGCGTCAGAAAGCTTGCTTCTTCAAGCGCAGAATCTCCTCCACCTACAACCAAAATTTCCTTATCTCGAAAGAAGAATCCGTCGCATGTGGCACATGATGAAACTCCATGACCTTGATACTGCTCTTCTCCTGGGACAGCAAGCCAGATCACCTGTGCTCCTGTACATACAATCACGCTGTTTGCGAGAATCTCTTTTCCCCCTGCGTTTAACTTAAACGGACGAGACGAAAAATCGACCTCAGTGACATCCTCAGAAAGAATTCTTGTACCAAAACGTTCTGCTTGTTTTTTGAATTTTTCCATCATTTCTGGCCCCATGAGCCCCTCGGGAAATCCTGGAAAATTTTCTACTTCTGTTGTCAGCATCAACTGTCCACCAGGCTGACCCCCAAGCTGTTGCCCTTCAAATAACAGTGGTTTCATGTCGGCGCGAGCAGCATAAATAGCCGCTGTATATCCAGCAGGACCTGAACCAATAATGACAACATTCTCAATTTCCATAAGTCTAAAGATGACGGGTAAGTTTCTCGCGTAATTGTTCCTTGTTCATTGAACCAGAAAATTGCTCTGCGACTTGTCCTCCTTTAAAAACAATAAATGTTGGAATAGATAGGATATTAAACTTTTGGGCGATATCGCTATGTTCATCGACATTTACTTTTCCAACAATCATCTCCTCTAATTCACCTGCAAGTTCTTCCACAATCGGGGACATCACTTTACAAGGTCCACACCAAGGTGCCCAAAAATCAACAAGAACCGGCTTTTCTGCTTGCAACACAGACGCATCAAAATTTTCAGAAGTAAAAATATGTTCAGACATACGCAATAGATGTTTATGAATTTCGAGGCTATTTTAGATCCCCTGGCCGATAAAGTAAAACGCTCGGTTTCCCGAGCGTTTATTTTACCGAAGACTGATTCCTTCAATGTTGAGTTCGTTATGAATCCGTTTTTCTGTATACGCCTCAAGGACGTCTCCTTCTTCTGGCTTCACTTTTCCTTTATAGCTCAGTCCCACTTCCTGTCCCGCCTGAACTTCTTTTAGTTCAGCTCGTCCCAACTGGAGACTCAGCACTGAACCTTCCCCAATATATTCTCCATCTCGCAATAATCGGAGTTTTGCATTTCGAGTAATCTTTGAAACCTTTACGGTCCCTCCAATAATCCATCCTCCATCAATCTTCTTAAAGTTTTTCAGAACACCAAATCGTCCTTGTTCTACTAAAATGGTTTCTGCTGGAAGTCGTTTCTTTAATTCTTCAAGAACATCTTCAAACAACTTATAAATGATTTTGTATTCACGCATCTCCACCTTCTTGTCACGTGAAAGTTCCAATGCTCCTCCTCCTGGACGTACGTTAAACCCAATCACAATTGATCCAGTTGCCTCTGCGGTATTGATATCCGTATCCGTAATGTTACCCAAACCCTTTTGAACAACTTTCACTCCTACTTGATCATGCTTAATTTTGTCGAGCATTCCCAAAATGGCTTCAAGTGAACCAAGAACATCGGCACGAATAATGAGATTTACAATCTGTTTCTTATTCTCACCCCCCTCCTCTGTTTCTTCTGTTTCTTGGTTTCCAATATGTCGGATCGAGGCCACTTCTTCTGTTGCCTTCATGGATGAATCTGTAGATTTCATCTTTTTGAGATCTTTGATATTTTCTGGAACTTCCATCACATCTCCGACAGATGGCGCAAGCTTCCATCCGATAATCATGGCTGGCGTAGAAGGAGTTGCTTCTTTGAGGTCTTCCCCTTTCCAGTTTTGCATCGCACGTACACGTCCGAATTGTGTACCACGTACACCAAGATTATCTCCGACTCGCAATGTTCCACTTTGGACAAGCACCGTCGCAACTGCTCCTGCTCCTGCGTTCACATTGGATTCAATCACCGTTCCAATTCCACGTCCTTCAGGATTCGCGACAATATTCTCCTTCTCCATTTCTTCCACGATGAGCAACATGTCGAGGAGCTCTTCAATGTTTGTTCCTGCTTTTGCACTGATTGGAACCATCACGGTTGTTCCGCCCCAATCTTCTGGAATCACTCCGTATTCTGAAAGTTGTGTTTTTACTTTTTGTAAATCTGCTTCTGCTCGATCAATTTTGTTGAGAGCAACAATGAACGGCAACCCAGCCGATTTTGCAATATCGATCGCTTCTTTTGTTTGAGGTTGAACACCGTCGTCAGCCGCGACAACCAAAATAGCAATGTCGGCAACTTTTGCTCCACGAGATCGCATCACGGTAAACGCTTCATGCCCTGGAGTATCGATAAACGTGAGCGACTTTCCTTTACGCTCTACCTGGTAGGCACCAATATGCTGTGTAATTCCCCCTGCCTCGGAATCCATCACGTTTGTCTTACGAATTGCGTCCAGTAATCTCGTTTTTCCATGATCAACATGCCCCATCACCACAATCACCGGTGGACGAGGGAGAAGATTTTCTCCATCCTCAGATTCAACACGTTCTCGAATTTTCTCCAGACCTTCCACGTCTTCTTCCACGACACCTTCTTCACGGACCGCTTTGAATCCAAGATCCTCTGCCAAAATAGAGGCGGTATCAAAATCGATACGTTCATTAATCGAAGCAAGAATCCCATTACGCATCAGTTCCTGCATGACACGCGGAACGGGCATATCGAGTGTTGAGGCAAAATCACGTACAGTCATCACTCCTGGAAGTGTAATAGGGATTTTTTCAGAATCTGGGAGATCCCGTTGAGCCGCGCGGGTCTTCTGCTGTAACATTTTTTCCGCCAGGCGTTCTTTTCGCTTCATCTCGCTCCACGCTTCCTGAATCTTTTGCGCTTGCCGATTATCAATCTTAATGGCCTTTTTTCCAACACTAAAACCAAGTTCCGGCAACTTATTGCGAAGTTCTTCAGGACGAACGCGAAGACGTCTAGCGAGTTCTGTAATATTCATGTAAGTCGTTTTAGGCCAAAAATAGGAAGTCGTCCCAAAGTTTAGCGAAAAAACGGAAAAACGTCAACGATTGCCAGATTACGACCTAGTCATTAGAATGAACGCACTATGGAAGGTTTCCTCCTTATTGATAAACCCGCAGGGATGACGAGTCACGATGTTGTAAATCGTGTACGCCGTTTTACAAACGAACGTCGTGTGGGGCATGCTGGAACACTTGATCCATTTGCAACAGGACTTCTCATTGTTGGGGTTGGGCGTACGGCTACGCGAGAAATGCAGAAGCTTGTTGGGCTTGATAAAACCTATGAAGCGGTTTTTGTGCTTGGGTTGCGTTCAGATACCGACGACCGAGAAGGAGTCATCCTAGACGCCCCCCTGCACCCCCCTCAACCAGATCAATCTGAGATTGAAGCAGTACTGGGCACATTTGTAGGTGAGATTGAACAAATTCCCCCTAGCTACTCAGCCATTAAAATTGGTGGGAAAAAAATGTATGAAGCGGCACGAGAAGGAAAACCCCTTGAAGCAAAGCCGAGATCTGTCACCATTTACTCGGCAGAGCTTACAAAAAAAGCAACGCACGAAGATGCTCAAACATTCATCACCCTCACAATCAGTTGCTCAACAGGAACCTATATCCGAGCGATCGCCCGTGACCTGGGAATTGCTCTTGGAGGTGGAGGTTATGTCGATGTTCTGCGAAGAACCTCAATCGGCCCCTTTTCCATTGATCAATCTCACACACTTGAAGCACTTCAATCGGACGTTTCTACAGCAATAATTTCTGTCCCTGAATTCCTTGGTTCTCTTTGACAATAACCGGTTTTGAGTGATAATCTTGAGTCGCGTAACTTAATGATTAGTCACTGGTAGAAGCTCGCAGATTTCTCGGAAACTCCCTATTATGCAACATTTTACTTTGAATCTCTTTGTTTCAAACTCTGTTTCCTTCGTAGAAGAAGGAAAGTTGTTATAATTCGTTTTCTAGATATTCTGTCCTTTATTGAGCTTCTTCCAAGATAGAGAAGTTTTATGTTAACTATATTCGTCGTGGGTATCGTTGCAATCCTATCCCTCGCAGCAGGAGGAGGGGCTGGATATGTCTTTCGAAAATCCCAATCAGCAAAATCCGCTGACCATGCAGAAGCAAAAGCAGAACGCATCCTCGCGGAAGCAAAAACAAAACAGATCGAGATCCTCCAAGAGACCAAAACACAAGAACAAGAAACACTCCTTCAAGCAAAAGAAAAAGCGATCAAAATTATCGACGAAGCAAAACAGGACGAGCAGTCCCGTCGACGAGATCTTCAGGACCAACAACGACGCTTAGAAAAGCGTGAATCCATGTTCGATCAAAAAATCCTTGAAGTCGAGGACAAACGATTGAAACTTGAAGAGAAATCAAAAGAAATTGAACAAATGAAAGAACGTGTTCGTGCTATTAAAGAAGAGCAGATCACAAAACTTCAAGAAATTGCAGGACTCACACACGAACAAGCAGAAGAAAAACTTCTTCTTGCGGTAGAGCGCGACTCTCAAGAGGCCCTCATGAGTCGTTTGCGTAAACTAGAGCAAGAGAGCGAGGAAGAACTTGAGATTAAGTCTCGAAAAATTCTTTCCCTTGCGCTCACACGCTACGCCTCTTCCGTGTGTGCAGACACAACTACAACCTCAGTTGAACTTCCAAACGATGAAATGAAAGGACGCATCATCGGAAAGGAAGGACGAAACATTAAAGCGATTGAGGTGCTGACCGGGACAGAAATTATCGTTGACGACACCCCAAACATGATCACGATTAGCGGATTCTCCCCTATTCGACGACAAGTCGCCAAACGCGCATTGGATGAACTCATCAAAGATGGTCGCATTCATCCAGCCCGCATTGAAGACGCAATTTTAACCGCCAAGAAAACGATCGCAAAAGATCTTCGAAAAGCGGGAGAAGATGCACTCTATCAACTTGGAATCCCTGTCTCATCCATTGATCCAAAACTCACATCTATTCTTGGTCGCATGAAGTACCGTACAAGTTACGGACAAAATGCCCTTCAGCACTCCATTGAGGTTGGAACTATTTCTGGAATGATTGCCGAAGAGCTTGGAGCTGATGTCTTCATTTGTAAAAAAGGAGGACTCTTCCATGATATCGGAAAAGCAGTCGACCACGATATGCAGGGAGCTCATCCTGAGATCGGCTACAACATCATGAAAAAGTTTGGGTTCCCTGAGGAGATCTGCTACCAGTCGATTGCCCACCACGAGGATCGACCTCGAACCATTGAGGGAGCGATTGTGAAAGCAGCGGACGCCATCTCAGGAGCACGCCCAGGAGCTCGAAAACAAAGCCTTGAACAGTTTATCCAACGCATGGAGGACCTTGAGAGAACCGCTGGTTCATTTGATGGGGTCGAGAAAGTCTATGCGATTCAGGCTGGACGAGAAGTGCGTGTGTTTGTCCAACCAGAAAAGATCGACGACCTCACTGCCTACAAACTTGCCAAGGACGTGGCGAACAAGATCGAGGCAGAACTCTCCTATCCTGGAGAGGTAAAGGTCACCATCATCCGAGAAACCCGCGTGATCGAATACGCAAAGTAATACTTGCACATGGTCGATTTCTTTGCTAGACTCTCAGCAATATGAACAAAGCTGAATTAGCCACGCGGTTGGCGGAACAACTTGAAACGTCAAAAAAGCTTGGAGAAGATTTCATTGCGGCATTTGAAGAAATTGTCACAAAGTCTCTTGTAAACGGAGAAGAAGTGACGATTGCGGGGTTTGGAACCTTTAGTTCTCGTATGCGCAAAGGGCGCATAGGCGTAAACCCTCAAAATCCAACAGAAAAAATTGAAATTCCATCAGTGCTCGTTCCAAAGTTTAAAGCAGGAAAAGCATTGAAAGATACCTTGAAAGGAAAACGTTCTATCTAGTTAAAAACAGGCTCCGGCCTGTTTTTTGATTTGTTGTCGAATCTGACGTCAGATGCCATGTTCGTTTCTTCTTACACCTCCTACTCTAAAGTAAGGAGGTGGGCATGCCAATTCCTACTCAAGAAGAGTACGTCAAAGCTCGTCTGCGCTATGCAGAACATTTCGCCAAGGCAGAGTGGCAAATGAAGTACGGCGACCCCCAGCGCGCACGCGAAACAGCTCGCGCCTGGGTCGGCATCATTCAATTGGAGATCATGGGGTCAAGTGAGAACTATGCACGTACCTACTCCTCTCCCTACAAGCCTCCACAAACAGGTGTTGTTCCCGCGTCCGCCGAGATCAGTCTCTCAGGAGAGCTGGGATTCTCGATCAGATATCTTCCGTCTGGATCACCATTTCGATTCAGCGAAGATCACATCTTAAACGTTCAAGAACTTTTCGATGACCTTACCATCTCCCCTGTTACGGGTGAACAATACACACGACAGACAACCTTCCCAGAAGACCGTATACTCGTCACCTGGTCTACACAGGCTGGTCCGCTCTTCAACGACGGAACGTACCCCATTCCCTTCAATGTCTTTTTGCTCAAGCCAGACGGCAGTGAGAGCGAGACATCTCGAGTCACCACAAGGATCGTCGCAGGATTCCCCACGGAGGAAGAAGCTCAGGGATGGACACAAGCGCGTTCCAACGCACTACGGACGGAACACGATCGTAACCACGCAAAGAAATGCGATGACAAAGCCTGCACACGTCGCGATCACACCTACGAACCTCGTCACGACGACTGAGCCTACTCCCTTAACGCACTACGCGATGAGGGATTTTTTATGTATGAAAAAACAACCCGTCCAGCAAGGAAAGGTTGTTCGTTTTTAGTCTGAGCGTGGTCGAGTAACCCACAGAAGCATGGCACCCAAGAGGAGGGCGCTTCCACAAACGATCCAGACCTGTGAGATCGTTGCGGGTGTGTTCGGCTTACCTTGAATGAACATCCATACAACAAACGGGACAATCGCAAAGCCGATGCGTCCCAAAAAGGATTGAAGGGAGCCGAACGTCGCGCGGTAGCTTGAGTGAATGCGATGCTGAACGAATGCATCTGTGAGCGGTTGGAAAAATCCACGTCCAATCTCATGCACCACGAGCGCAGGCATGGCAAAGAGAAGTTGAGGTGCCACCGCAACTCCGACAAGCCCCGCCCCAGCAAGGGCGATCGAAAGTACGATCATCTTTTCGTCGAGGGGTTTGATGGTGTGACAGTTGATGACCCGTGCCTCAATTCCATGATCTTCACTCAATCGTTCAGCGGCCAAAAGTGCCTCCAAGTTTCAGTGAGTACGCACGCGATCGGCCGTCAGCAAGCATACCGGTTGGAAGCTCTGAGAGAATGATGACGCTCCAGAAGATCGCATTCACGAGAGCAATCTGTGAAAGGCTTAGACCGATCGATTGCAAGAACGGCGTGTAGGCTGTGACGGTTGCTCCAAGCCCAATATAAATGAACGCTGTGAACACATAGTACGTACGCGTAGCGGACATAAACTCTCCGTTGTGAGATGACTCGAAACAACTGGATGTAAGATCACATCCATTTCAAGTCGATTGAATTAAAACAACCCGGTTTCCCGGGTTGTCTTTGTCCTTATTTTTTTGGTGAAATTACCAAATCAAGACATTGCGACCCGAGAAACAAAAAGCGGCTGGAGTGTAATCTACTCCGGCGAGGAGAATCATTTCTTTGTGGAAGCAATTTGCATTCATACAAAATCAGCATACCTGTTTTTAGCCGTTTGTCAATAGTGTGAGTAAAAGAAAACCCGCTATCGCAAAGCGAAAGCGGGACGTGAGTAGAGAGGTTCAAATGGCAGGAAGGCCTAGGTCCGCGAGCAGGCGAGCCTCATCAAAGGGATGCCCGAGGCGCTCGCTGATGATGCGAGCGAGCTCCACCGCATTCCCAAGACAGAAGCTCGCGCCAGGACTGGGGGCGATGGTGTGAGCGTAGGGCGCATCCGGGGCCACGAACCGATCGTGTCCCTTGGCGATGACGCCGTTGACCAGATCAATAGGTTGTCCGCGGATGCCACCGGCGCCCTTGTCCAGGATGATGTCATCGATACCGAGGCTCGGGACGACCTTGCGCACGTCACGCAGGAAGGCGTACTTGCCCACGATCGGGACGTCGTAGACCATGTTCCAGAGACCGAAGCCCAGCATAGTGGGATCCGAGAGGATCCTCGCGAGAGCGACGCCACCACGTGGCGTCATCGTTCCCACGTCAAGGAACTCGGCGAAGGTCCGCCAGGAATCACGCTCGAAGATGGGCATCGGACGCGCCGTGGGACCGAAGCGGGTCTCGTCCTCGTTGTAGACTGCCGGATCGCCGTGAATGGCGGCAAACGGCAGCTTGGGGTTCTGCATGGTGTACACCTTGCCGCGCAGGACACCGCCGGGCCGGGTGTGCTTGTAGAAACTGCCTGCGACAGGCAAGAGCGCTATGTTGCGCTCGTAGCCAAGATCATGTGCGAAGTTGAGGCTCGAGTTGCCTGCTGCCAAGTACACGAAACGTGTCTGGTAGGCGACACGATTGGCACGCACGACGAATCCGTCGCGAGCGGGCTCGACACGGTCGATCGCGGTGTTGTAGAGAATCTCGATCTCCACGCCGTTCCCGCGGGCGAGTTCGATGAACTTCTCGGCGAGTGCGTGGTAATCCACCGCGTGACCGCGGGGACTCCAAAGTGAGACGATGGGCTGGTCAGGGTCGCGACCCTGCATCACCATCGGCTCAACGCGATTGATCCCGTCGACGTCGAGCAGTTCAATGTCGGGGTAATGCTGTCGGAACTCACGAAAGCGAGCCTCCAGCGTCTCGACTTCATCGTCGACCGCGATCACCTGCTTTGGAATGACCAAACGGCCATCGGGCAAATGCTGGTCAACGAAGGCTCCGAGAAGCTCCGCACCCCACTTGACCTGGAGAGCCTTCTCGAGAGGATAGTTGGTCTCGATGTCTCCACGATGCAGAGTCTGACTGTTATTGGTCACGTTGGAGTTGACCAAGCCAGGTGCACTGCGTCGCTCGATGAGCAGGATGCGCCGGATTCCCGGCATGTAGTGTGTCACAAGCCAGGCCAAGGCCGAACCGGTTACACCAGCTCCCACAATGATTAGATCTCTGGCGCTCATGGCACCTCCTTCTCGCCTTCTGGTTGATAAGGCCGAGGCGGGATTTAACCAAATTTTAGCCTTTTTGTCAACCCTACAGTTGGTTGAAAATAAAAATGATTTAAAAAGAAAAAGACCTGAAACGTGTTTATTTCAGGTCCGCGTAATCGGGTCAACGCGCATGCCGGCGAGGACGGAAGACTGTCCCATAGCATTCAATGACCGATGCATTGGGATGGATTTCGACATCTGTTTCGGTGCAACGTACCCAGAGCCTCCATCCACTGGTGGTCGCAGGAGTCGCCCAGTGCACGGTGAGTCCATCGTACCCCAGAATGGCGCCCGCAGGGTGGACGATTTCCGAAACTCCGGCGTTCTGCACAGCGGCGTCGAACGTGTTGAAGTTGGGGATCAGCTCTGGTATCCGTAGCCGAAATGACTCACCGAGGAATCCTGTCGCGCAATGACTCGAGGACTGATAGGCCATATAGCGGGGTGGATTCCTGTGTTCAAGCCGAGCGCGCATGTCATGCAAAATGGAGACTCCGAAGGGCAGTACTCGCTGATCTCGCACCGCGATGCTTCCATCGATGTGTCGAAGACAACTATCGACGGGTAGATCACCTGGCTCAAAGTACTGGATCTTGGAGTCGATGTAGACATAGCGCTTCGTACCTGAGAGACCATGCTTCATGCCCTCAAGCACTCGCCGAGTCAATGGACCGGCAAGGCGCAGTGCCTCCTCAAATGGAGCCCAACAGAACGTTACTCCATCGTTTCGGACCTGCTCCTGTGTAGGAACATCCAATTGCTCCACGACACGAAGTCTACGGGGGAATACCGCGTCAAACTCCTTAATCGTCGTGCTACCAAGTGCGTGATAGCGTTCGAGTGTAGTGGGCCTTACCTCCGACACAGTCTCGACCCTAGGTCGTGGCACATCTCGAGACTTCTGCTTCGTTGACCCGTGATAGGCTCCCTCACCGGTAAATTGCTCCACCCTTTGGCTTTCAACAGAGAACTCTCTTGCGATCCAGGTACTCATGGACGTTTTCCTGTTTGCATGGATGGAACAAAATCGAACATGGCTTGGAAGTATTGAAGCTTCGCGGTGGGATCGTGTGCGAGTCTGATGACCTCAGGAACGCGCTCGAGCAAATGTTCATCAGATGGGTGCAAGAACCGATCGTCTCCATAGCACTCGGGCATGTCATACATGCGGTTGTACATGACATTGTCGACCCGTTGTCCTTCCATGGTCACGGGCGGAAGCGGAGCCCAATCGTGTTCAATGAAGAAACTCTCCGCACCCCAGCGACGGTAAAAGCCGAGCTTGGACATACGTGCCATCCAGGGAGGGTCCCCAATCTGCCAGAACCCCCGTCCGCACAGAAGGTGTTGCGAATGGATGATAGGCTCGTTGTTGCCATCCAAAACGTCTCGACTGTAATAGCGGACAATGTTCTGGAGGAATGGCCTAGCGATATGTGCTCCTCGATGATCTGGGCCCACCACGAAGTTGGCGATGTGATGGTACCGATCCGGCTTGAAACGGGCGAGCGGAGGAAACGCAAAGCGATCGAACCACTTGTGCCTCGGATCGTCCTGATCAGGTTGGTTCCAGTCTACGTCCTCGACGATCGTTGAGTAACGCAGATTGTTGTACCGGCCCGTGAAGAAGAAGATCGTGTCTTTGCTTCTCCCTACAAGGATGGTCGCGATGATCTCGTGCTTGCGTGCATCGACTCGACGAGAAAGAACGAAACGATGTCCAGCGACCCCCCACAGTGTCGTCACTCCTGCAGGCGAGATGATCTCCTTCTGCACACGACGCACGACCTCAGGCGGAAGGTGCCCGCCTTTGTCACAGCGCGCGGCCTCCAGAGACCGAGTCAGTAGCGATGAGATCGCCAGAGCGATTAGGGGATCAGCACTGGAGACAATGCCGAGTTCCAGGTCGTCTGGCAGAGTCACGAAGGTTGGAGCATTTGGACTCCGACTCTCTTCGTAGCTGAGATAAGCCGCGCGCAAACGCGCCGTCTCAACAAATCGATGCGTAGGACTGAACGGATCTTCCATGACCGACATTCTTTTCCTCCTAATACAGTAAGTGAAGGTCGCTTGATGAACTCTTTTTTTACAATTCACCAAGGCATGATCTTGATGTAAATGACAGATTTGGTCAAGTCATTTCATTGACTCATGGAGTTTAAACTGCTAGGTTCTGTGGCCAGGAGGTATAGATGAAACCACGTCGCATCAACCGTCTCTCAAGCTGCTGTGGCAGACTCTTCCCCAAGGGTCAGTATCCACGAATTTGTCCCAAGTGCAGCAATCCATTCTACGACAACCCGATCCCTGTCATCGTCGTTCTCCAGCCGATCATCAGTCAGAATGGTCGCACGGGCGTCATCTTGATCGAACGTGCTATTGAACCGTTCATCGGCGGACAAGCACTTCCCGGTGGCTTCGTCGAAATCGAGAACTGGCGCGATGCGGCCGTTCGTGAAATGCGAGAAGAATGTCTGGATGGGATCAACCCAACCAAACTCAAACCCTTCGCTCCCTACCCCTACGAGTCGACCCCCGATGGTCGTCGAATCCTCTTCTTCTGCCTCGCGCCGGCGATGCACGAAGAGGCTCTGTTACCCTTCACCCCCAACAAAGAAGCCTTGGACCGTCGTGTGATCTGGAGCATGGAGAAGTCCTGCTTCCCCATCCACACCACCGCGATCACTGCGTTCTTCGCCACCCTGCCCGCCTGAATCTTTCGGCGGGTTTTCTATTTCAAAAACGACCCCTTGCGAGGTCGCTTTGTTTATTCGTGTGAGGTGAGTCTCTCTGGGACGGAAAGCCATTCTTGTGCTTGTCCTCCCACATCTTCCAATTTCACCAAACGTGCCTCTGACTCATGTCGTTCTTTCCACTCGACTGAATCTTCTGTCAGCGTTTTTTGTGAGATCACGAGACGTAATGGAATTCCGATGAGGTCTGCGTCCGCAAACTTCTCCCCTGCTCTCACCTCTTCTCGATCATCCCAGAGTACTTCTATTCCTGCCTGTTCAAATTCTTCAATAAGGGATGTCGCCGTGGTTTCAATGCGTTCCGTCATCTCCTCTTCTTTTGCAGGTAATGTGATCAGATGGACATGATATGGAGCAACTGCTTTTGGCCAAATCATTCCCTTCTCATCGTGATGCACCTCGACAATCGAACCCATCACACGCGATGGTCCAATGCCGTAACATCCCATGATGATGTCAATCATCTCACCATCAGACCCCTGAGTCTTCAGTTCAAAGGCATTCGAAAATTTACACTCCAATGGAAAAATATTTCCCACCTCAATCGATTTCACGATGTCATATGTATCCGTGTTCTCCCAATCAGATTCTGGAACGACTTCCTTATTCAACGCTTCCTTAGTTTCCTTGTTGATATAAATCTTATCCTCTCCGGCCTCTGTTGGAACTTGGAATTCATGACTGTGCTTTTTTGTGAATACTCCTCCTGATGCCGCCGCAATCATCGCCTTGAGACCGCATCGCAAATAGACCGTTAAATACGCAACTTTGGCTTTCTCATAAAATTCAAGGAAGTCTTCTTCGGTAAGATGAAAACTGTAAAGATCTTTCATGGAAAACTCTCGACCGCGCAAAAGCCCAGACTTTGCACGTGGTTCATTTCGAAACTTGTCCTGGATCTGATAAAGCGCTACAGGAAAATCTCGATACGACCGAACATGCTCTTTGACAAGAGGGGTAATCACCTCTTCTGCGGTTGAGCTTAATCCATATTCTTTCCCACCAGCCCCATCAACCTTAAACATCACATCAATCTCCTCCCAACGGCCTGTCGCCTCGTAGAGTTGCTTTGGATGTAGCGCTGGCATGAGCACTTCTTGCGCGCCTAATGTATTCATCTCCTCGCGAACGATTGCCTGAATCTTTGTCAGAACACGAAGACCAAGCGGGAGATATGTATAGACTCCAGCGGTGAGCTGACTGATGAATCCTGCCTGTGTCAGCAGTCGTGCATTTGCGGAATCCGCATCATGTGGAGCATCTTTGGTTGTTTTTCCGAAAAGCATTGAATATCTCATAGTTCACAAATCCTACCAGATTGAAAGAATTACCGCCAAAAGAGATGACTCTCGACCATGTGCTTGGATTGACTTCCCCCCTATATATCTCTAAACTGCCAACAGCCTCCTACATTAGGAGATCCCTATGAACCTGAACGTTCCCTACGAAAAACAGCAACTGGACTACACATGTGGACCACGTTCACTGAGCATGGTTCTTTCGTATTTTAACCAGACTATTCCTCTTGAGACCCTTATTGCTCTTGCTGGCACGACCGAACAGCTGGGTACCAGTCGTCAAGGCATGATACGGGCATTTCGTGTTCTGAACATGTTTCCTAAATTCAAGTGTAACGGAACGATAGAGGACCTCCGAGAAAGTCTCGCTGCACAGTCACCTCCCATCGTGAACCATCGAGATGAGCACGAAGATTTTGGTCATTTTTCCGTTGTTGTAAAAATCACAAAGACTCATATCACCCTTCATGATCCACTTCATGGCCAGGACTTAAGGTATCCCCACGCGGAGTTTGTGCGTCGTTGGTACGGTCGGCACAAAACACAATTCACACGCTGGTATCTCACAGCCCATCCACGATAAGTGCTCATCTTAAACAGATCAGCACTTTTTTAGTTCCTCTTAGCAAGATATCCAACAGGCTTTCCAACTTTCCGATGCTCTGGCATTTTTGGGAACACGATTACTCCATCATACTCAGCCACAAATGCAGTGTCCCCATGCGCTCCTAGAACCTCGCCTTGGGCGAATGCCTCCCATGATCCTTCTCCGAATCCTTCTGCAAAGGTAAACCCTTCATCGGTGAGGATAATCGCTTCTGTGAGTTCAAAAATATCTCGAGTAGCATCAGGCGCTTCAACATGACCTTCTACCAGCCCCTGATCCTTCAAACAATTGATAACATTTTGCAGAACTTCTTCAACTCTTCCCAAATCCGACGCTTGTCCTGTCTCATAACACACCCCAACTCCTCCATACACATCTGTATAATCATCAACAGTCGCAGGGAATCCAGCTAAGACATACTGTGGATCAGATAAAACTTTTTTGGATGGAAACCAACGATACACCTGCTGATGACGTTCTGAATCTTTACTTGCAAGAAAGGGTTCTGAAGGTTTGTTTGTCGCATGCAAGTCAATGACAACATCGCTCGATTGAAGAAACGGGGCAATCTCTCGAGCTCGCGCATCTTCATACGTGCCCGTTGGATCACACTCCAAAAGATCTGTCACAAACGCACGATTCAAATCAGCGTGCGGTTCACTTCCACGCTCGTTGAGTTCTATCGCACGAGGGTTCCCATAGATGAGCGTGAGACTCCCTTGAATAATCACAAGCTCACCAGACTCAATCATCGCTTTCATGCGAGTCACAACCTCAACCCCCGTCCGCTCATTTCCATGCGTCCCCCCAATGAGAGTGATCGATTTCCCTGGCAAAGGCGCTTGAATTTGATAAATGTCTGTTTGAAGTTCTTGCATCATACTTACTGAGGATACGACGACTTGCGATAGTTGCCAAGGTATGGGAGACTATTTTTGGTATGAATATTCATGTATTCAATAAGAAAAGCCTCAAGAAGCCCCTATCCATGGGAGTGTTTGCTTGATGCGCTTGAAGATTCGTGCTAATAAAGAACACCTCCCCACAGGAGGTGTTCTTTATTACAAAAACTCACGTAACGTTCACAACTCACATAGAAGGAGTGTCCATGCTGTTGCAAGCGCTAGAAGCTGTGACTGGGACCATGCCAGCTGATCTGAGGTATGCAGTCATGAGCAGTCATTTTGGAGGACAAGCGCTCTCCAAGCTTGGACAACTCCAGACACCTGGAATCGTCTATCTCTCTGGTAGAGCGCTCCTGAACTTCGATCCACGTTGGTACAACGAAATCGAAGCGATCACCCGTGCGGAAGAGCATCTGCTCACAAAGACCCGCGCAGACCTCGAACCCGCAGCGAAAAACAACCAAGTCACCATTGCGATCGACACGACTCAGCAGAATCGAGTCGTCGGATGTATCGTCTTGTGGGAACTTGAACGAGACCGTCAGGGAGTCCTGTGGTACGAGCTCGGTACCTTCGTCGTCGCACCTGACCATCGCTACAAAGCCCGCGGTCCCAAAGCGATGCCCATCGGCGACGCGCTCTATCGACTCTTGCTCCACCAGCACCGGAACAAAAACATCATCGGAACCACCACCAACATTCATGCGATCCATACAGGGCTTCGTCATGGAATGCAGATGGTGAGCTATCATGATCTCCCTCCTGATATCCACACCGCCACGTGCATTTGTCCGTTCAGCAAGACTGGGGCGGAGGACAACGCACATTGCACCATCAAAAATCTGAAGTGTCGCGTGCGTGTCTCTTACCCCACCTGGGTTCGTATGGGACAACCCACTCGACTCTCCTTTCCTTCCTAGCGAGCAACGCCATGCTCGCTTTTTTCTTTCAAACAAAAAACGACCAGTATAGACTGATCGCTTTTATGGTGCAGGCGGAGGGACTCGAACCCCCGGCCCTCTGTTCCGAAGACAGATGCTCTATCCAACTGAGCTACGCCTGCAGGTAAAGCGTCCAAAATTGACGATCTTCCACCTTCTCGCTGCGCTCTTCAGTCAATGTAGGATTTACCTACATTTCCTTCAGTGCTCGCTCGGGCGGCGGAACCTCATTCAATTGTGAACGCTTTAAGTACGTCGAGATTCTATCTCAAATCTTGACGGACGTCAATCAATCTGGCATATTACTGCCGTTACACACAAAAGAAATGCATCGGTAGCTCAGTGGTAGAGCAGGAGACTCTTAATCTCTTGGCCGTGGGTTCGAACCCCACCCGATGCACCAAAAAAAATCTCAGCTCTGCTGGGGTTTTTTTGTGTCGGGTAGCAAGCCAAGCGGTTGGCTTGCGTGGGATGAGAACGGTCGGAGCCTTATGCTGTCAGCAGACAGCATGGCGAGACCCGGACCTTCACCCGAACCGCTGCAGCGGTGAGAGGTGAAGGCGAACCCCACCCGATGCACCAGAAAGCACTTCGTCTTTGACGGAGTGTTTTCTTTTCCGTTACACTCCCATCGACCTCACAAAAGGATCACCTATGAACCCCCTCCTTGGGCTCGCCAGAAGCCGTATGGAGCTCTCACGCTATCAACTCGGTGCTGACTCCTGTTTGGCTCCAAAGATCGTAGACTGCTCTAGTTTCACGCAATGGCTGTTTAAAGAGTGCGGGACTGATATTCCACGCCTAGCGGCAGATCAAGCCCGCATGGCTACACGCGTTCCACGTCTTGACATCCGTCCTGGTGATCTCATCTTCATGGAAGGATTTTGTTACCGGAATGTGCAAGGACTTCCCCCAGACCATGTCGGACACGTTGGGATCATCGAAGAAAACCTGCGCACATTCATTCATGCCACCCACCGCCCAAACGGTGTCACACGCGGTATTATTGACCGCATCCCCGACTGGAGATTTCGATTCTTCGCCCGTATCGAAATCTAAAACCGACCCACAACGGGGTCGGATTTTCTTTACCAAGACTTTACTTCAATTCCTGCCTCTGCAGCAGCAACTTGTGCTTCTTGTTTTGAGGTTCCTGTTCCAACAGCTACTTGTTCTTTTCCTAAGAAAACCCCTACTTCAAATTGTTTTTCGTGATCAGGTCCTGTTTCAGATAAAACTTTATAGGATGGAGTAATCCCAAGGTGTTCTTGGGACGCTTCTTGGAATCGACTCTTTGGATCGACATACAATCGATGCTCCAAAATATTTGGAAGCTCAGTCAGAACGCGACGCTCGATAAATCCTTTTGCTCCATCCCATCCTTGATCGAGATAAATTGCTCCGATAATAGATTCGAATGCATTTGCAAGAATATATTTTCGCGCTTTAGAATCTTTATCTTTGGATTCTCCTTTTGAAAGATAGAGATAAGGTTCAACCTCGAGGATTCCACACAATTTGGAGAGCATCTCTGAGTTTACCAATGCGGCTCGCCAGTTCGTGAGCTCCCCTTCTGGATTCTCGTAATTCTGATAAAGATTTTCTGTCACAACAAGCTCCAGCACAGCATCTCCAAGAAATTCGAGACGTTCATTGTGACCGAGAGGAAAATCTGGATGCTCATTTAAGTAAGAACGATGAACAAGCGCTTGGCGTAGCGTATCTTTGTTCTGAAACGTCACGCCGAGGGTCTGTTCCAAATCTGCGTACTCTTCTTTTGGCATATAACTCGTTAGGGATTAGATAATTCTTCTGTCTGTTCCTTCTCCTCTTTCTTTGGCTTATCCACTTCCTTTACTTCACCACGGATAACCATATCTTTATAAATTGCTCCCAATACCCCATTTACAAATCGCCCTGATGCTTGCCCTCCAAATCCCTTTGCAAGTTCAATCGCTTCATTGATTGCTACTTTTGCAGGAATGCGTTCTGCAAGCTTCAATTCATAAATTCCCATGCGCAAGACATTTCGGTCAATGACAGTAATCGAGTCAATCGGCCAATTTGGAGCAAAGCGAATAATAACCTCATCTAATTCCAGATAGTGATCTTTTACTCCATCAACCAATTCATTGACGAACCCTTCATCATCAAATTTTGGAGCAAACTCCTCGCGGTTAAACGCGATGATCTCTGGAAGTTTTCCTTCCGGCATCCCCAAAAAATCCCACTGATAGAGTGATTGAAGAGCAATAGTACGAGAAAGATGACGATTAGACATAGGGAAAGGAACAAAAGCGCAATAAGGAACACGATTATAATAGCATAAAAGGCATCGTAAATTCTACGATGCCTTTTCTTCAGTTGCAGGTAAGAGTTTTGTCTTTGACTTTGTGTTCTTCTGTTTTTTTGATTGGTCATGGTCTCCATGGTCATGGTCTGCATGGTCATGTGCCTGTGGAGCGGCCGGTTGTGCGCGTTTCACAAGACGAGCTGTATTTCTGCTCACATCAACAACTTGTTTTCCCTTATAAAAGCCACAAGTTGTGCATGCTTGATGAGAAACAAGCGGTGCCTGACACCCTGCACAAATACCAACATTCTGAGCCTTCATCGCATGATGAGAGCGTCGACGTCGAACGGCTGATCGGGATTTTTTACTCGCTGGTACGGACATATCGGTAAGTGATAAATAACGCGGGGATAATAGCAATACGGGCTATTTCTGTCAATCATTCCCTCTTAAATTAGCGCGACGCTAGCAACGGTATCTCCTTCCTTCTTAAATCGCATAATACGCACTCCTTGAGTCGCTCGACCTAGCACAGAAACAGATTTCAGCGTCGAGCGCAGAACCTGACCCCCTTCAGTCATCACAAAAAGATCACGTGCATCGTCCGATGGAACGATATACGCAGAGACAATCTCCCCAGTCTTCTTTGTAATGTTTGCTGTCTTGATTCCGCTTCCTCCACGCTTTTGTACTTTATATTCTTTTAACGGACTTCGCTTTCCATATCCATTATGCATCACAACGAGAAGTTGTTCTCCATTCTTAGCACTTGCACTTGAGACAACAGCCATCCCAACAATCTGATCGTCTAGCTTAAACTTCATTCCTCGAACTCCCGTTGCTGTTCGGCCCATTGGACGAATATCTGATTCTTGGAATCTAATTGCTTGACCAAGCCGACTCACAAGAATGACCTCATCCTTTCCAGATGTTGGTCTCACCCATTCAAGACTATCTCCATCATTAAGCTTAATCGCAATAAGTCCTGATCGTCGAATATTATCAAACTCTGCAAGCTCCACCTTCTTGGCGGTTCCTTTGCTTGTAACCATCAAAAGATATTTCATGGTCTCCATGTCTCCCATGGAAAAACTTGCTGACACTGTCTCCCCTGGTGCCAACTGAAGGAAGTTTACAATTGCCTGCCCCTTTGCCGTTCGAGAGGCTTCTGGGACATCATATGCTTTCAAACGAAACACTCGACCACGTGTAGTGAAGAAGAGTAAATCTTTATGTGTGGTCGTTGAAAAGACCTGCTCCACAACGTCGTCTTCCTTTGTTGTAAGTCCAGAAACTCCTTTTCCTCCGCGATGTTGCACCTTAAATGTGTCTGGTGGAATACGCTTGATGTATCCCGCTTTTGTGATCATCACAACTGTCTGCGTGTCTGGAACCACATCTTCAATCGAAAACTCCTTTACGCCATGTTTGATGATTTGTGTGCGGCGTGGAGTACCGTACTTATCACGCAATTCCTCAACCTCTTGCGCAATCACAGCCAACATCCGTTTCTCAGAATTCAAAATGGCTTCTAATTCTTTGATGATCTGCAACTTCTCATTGTATTCTGTCTCAACTTTCAATGTTTCAAGGTTTGCGAGCTGTTGAAGACGCATGTCCAAAATCGCTACCGCCTGACGTTCTGAAAGCTTAAACTTCGCAATAAGATTAAGTCGTGCCTCATCTTTATCATTTGATTTCTTGATCGTTTTAATAATCTCATCGATCTTCAAAATCGCAATACTCAATCCTTCAAGGATATGAGCCCGATCACGCGCTTTCTCCAAATCAAATTCTGTTCGACGTCGAACAACCTCACGACGATGCTTAATATACTCCTCCAAGATCATCTTTAAATTCAAAATGCGAGGCTGTGTTCCATTATCAACAAGTGCGAGCATGTTGTAGTGAATAGACTCTTGAAGCTGTGACGTTTGATACAGTCGATTGAGCACTTTTTTTGGATAGGCATCCTTTTTCAATTCAACCACAATACGCACCTCCCCCTTTGCAGATTCATCTCGCAAATCACGAATCCCTTCAATTTTCTTATCACGAACATTTTGAGCAATCTTCATCAGAAGGTTTGCCTTATTCACTTGGTACGGGATTTCGCTCACGATGATCGTCCAGTTCCCCTTCTTATCTTCAACAATATCAGTCTTTGCACGAACAACAACTCCCCCACGACCAGTCGCAAAAGCCTGCTTCATGTCTTTGCTGTTGTACGCAATGGCTCCCGTAGGAAAATCTGGACCGAGCACGATATCAGACAACTCATCTATAGAAGCGTCTTTGTTTTTAATCAAATGCAAAATGGCATTCGAAATTTCTATAAGGTTATGCGGAGGGATATTTGAGGCCATTCCCACAGCAATTCCAACCGTTCCATTAATGAGCAAGTTTGGAAGTTTTGCTGGAAGAACTTTTGGTTCCTTATGTGTTCCATCAAAGTTCGGCATGAAATCCACCGTTCCTTTATCAATATCCAAAAGAAGTTCCTCAGAAATTTGCTCAAGTTTTGCCTCTGTATATCGATAGGCAGCTGCTCTATCTCCATCAAGCGACCCAAAGTTTCCTTGCCCACGAATGAGCGGATTGCGCATGGAAAAATCTTGCGCCATACGCACCAAAGAATCATACACAGCTGTATCACCATGAGGATGGTATTTACCAAGTACATCTCCAACAACTGCGGCACACTTCTTAAATTTGGCACTTGATCGCAACCCTGTCTGCCACATGGAATAGAGAATGCGTCTATGTACAGGTTTGAGTCCATCACGAATATCAGGAAGTGCACGCCCGATAATCACGGACATGGCATAGTCCAAATACGATGTCTGCATTTCCTCGACCAAACTTTGCGAGATAATAGAATCTCGCTTTATTGGTTGCACAGGCTCAATTTCATTTTTTGTGGTTTTCTTTGCCATAGATATCAGATTATTCAGTCACAGGTGTCTCTAATTCTTGCTCAATGTGTGCTTTTTCTTCGAGATAGCTATTTCTTAAAAGCTCGATCGCTTCTGTGAACAGAGAGGTTTTCTCTTGGACTGCCTCATTCATCGCTCCCGCCCCTTGAATGGTTTTTACCACCTGCTCCTCAACAGGCTCAGGAATAATACCTTCTCCAGAAAACCGAATTTGAGAAATCGTATTCATCCAACCCATCACACCGAGAATACCCCCAAAAGCTATAAGCCCCCAAAGCATATATCGTTGTTTTGGTGTAAAAGGTCTCAAGGATTGTGGTCGAGGCCGATGTTCGGACATACTTATTTTGTCAGTGCCACGATCACCATATCATCCTCTGGAAGATCTTTTCTTGTAATTTTATACTTACTCATATCCTCACGTCGACAAGCTCCAAGTGTTTTACAAAAGTCGTCTACACTTCCAAGTGATTCTTTCACAGAAGCAAGTGCGTGTGTCATTGGAATAACCACCCGTGGTTCAATCTGAGAGATAACTTCTGCTGCAATTTTTGGGTCCATGACTCGACCGCCTCCAACAGGAACCATCAAAATATCGATATTTTCAAGTTTCTGTAGCTCTTGATCTGTCAAAACTCGATCAAGGGCTCCTAAATGTGCCAACTTCATTCCTTCTGTCTCTATACGAAAGATTAGGTTTCTGACAGGCAAACCTGCTTCCTCTCGTTTCAAAGGAGCACTAATTCCAAACACAAAGACACTCTTCACTTCAAACTCGCCAGGAAGATTAATGAGATACGGCTCCCCCATCACCGCCTCAAAATTATTCGCATCTTCCTCATTATGAGAAGAAAGAAGTAATTGCGCAGTGAGAGTTCGAGGAAATCGTAATCCTGTTGAATTTTGATACGGATCCGTAACGAGACTCACATCCGAGCTTGCTGTCTTCGTAATGATTTCAAAGGATGAAAATCCATTCCAAGTAATTTGCATACGCACAAAATAGTAGCACACCGACCCTATCTCAACAACCAATAAACGGGGCCTTACGACCCCGTCACTCTATTCTTCATCTGCAAACATCTCTGTCCAATATTCAATTTCCTTCTGAACTTCTTCAAGTTGTGGGTCTGGTTCTGTCACAAGAAACCCCTCTCTCAAACGTGATACTTTCCCTTTTATCTCTGCTTGTTGATTTTCATCTCCTCCTTGGGCAAGTTTTTCAAGATTCACAATTGCTTCTTGAATCTTACCTGCTTCAAATGTCCATTTATCAACAAGTGCTTGATATTGATCTGCTTGAGTTCCAACCTGAGACTTGAGACTTTCAGCAAGCTTATCCTGGGACACAAGAATACCGTCCTCAACCTGATACCGTTGTTTCGCGTCTAACTGATCCGTAAAAATAGCACTCGAGACAAGCTCTTCGAGTGAAACTCCTGCGTCGAGATGAGGTTTAATCACGGCTCGAACCGTTTCATCAACATGCTCTATCACCATTTTGTTCATCTGTGCTTGTGCGCTTGTATGCGTCAGTTCTTCATATGCTCGACGATACGGATATTCTTTAATTCCAATGGTATAAAACGCCTTCTTAATGGCTGTCTCATCAATCGATTCATTTTGAGCGATATCATCATGAATTTGCTGTGCTTCTGCCTTTATGGATTCTGGAATTGTTGGGGCAAAATGTTTTATCGCGAACTGAAACTCCTCTAACATGGATTGATGTGGATGGGGCATATTCTATAGATTATCAGCTTTGTAACATCAGAATCTTACCAAGAAACGGTTGACAAATCAACTAAAATAGTGTGTACTACTCTTCTTGTTCACTTGTTTAAGAAAGAGAACAGGTCCACACACAAAACAGGAGGTGACTCATGCATTTATAACCCTCACCTGGGAGACATGCATGTCCACGAAGCGCATCACCAGAGCTTTCAGCGAGTCTGGACACGACTCGAGCTGGAACCACCTCTGCTACACGGAAACCCGGCGCAACCGCCGGATCTGGAAGCAGTACATGGAGGAACTCAAGAACAACCCTGACCAGTGGATCGAGCACACTCCTGACGCGGTCATCAAGGCTGGGTCGGGACACTGGGACGAACGTCACGACTCTCGCGCCTCGCCTATCGAGCGCTGGTTGGTCTCCCAGGTCGGACGCCAGTGGGACGAGATCTTCTCGGACTTGTGCCACATGACCAAAACCGGAGGACGCTCTCACCGACTCAAGGAACTCCTGTTGCGCCAAGTGAACCGTGACTCCAAGAACCTCAACTGGCACGGTCACCTCCACCTCTACATCGACGAGGTTGGCGCGCTCCAGCAGATGCCGAGGACACCTCGGCGCAACCGCCAGAACCGCCAGGGCATGCACGTCGACACGTGGATGAACGACCGCCTCATTGGGCAGGTGGGCGAAACCTTGTTCTGGTTTGTTCCCAAGTACGTCGACCAGCCGGTTCTCGCATGGACTAAGGACAAGAACTTGGTCATCTCTCACTGGGAGAGGGACATCTTCTCCCACCGCCAGGATCAGCGCCTCACCCAGACCGAAATCACCTTCTTCGCGACCCTGCCCGCTTGGCAGCGCGAAAAGATCCTCAAGGACTCGCCGGTCCACAAGACCAGCTGATCTACGCCCCACCGATGATTCAATCGGTGGGTTTTCATTTATTGACAATAAACCCCCTAAACGCTATAATCCCCCAGTCATTAATTAACCATAACTCCGTGTTGGACCCTCGAGCAGAGCTCGGCCGTCTACCGGCATATTTTTATATGACAGAACAAGTGTCAGAGTTTGAACAACTCCTCCTTGAGGGGCCTTATCTCAACATCCCGCAGGTGGGAGACGTCGTGACTGGAACCGTTATTGGAACAGGACGACGAGAAGTGCGTATCGACCTTGGAGGTATTGCCACAGGTGTCGTGCGTGGAAAAGAACTTTTTGCAGAATCAAGCGAATACGCCAACCTTGAACCAGGGACAGAGGTCGAAGCGACCGTCATGGAAATGGAAAACGAGGGTGGAGAAGTCGAACTCTCATTCCGTTTTGCTGGTCAGCAAAAGGCATGGGAAGAAATTCGTGCCTTCTTTACTTCAGGTGAAATTATTGAAACAAAAATTCTCGAAGCAAATAAAGGAGGTCTCATTGTGCGCGTCAATACGGTCAATGGATTCCTTCCTGTCTCACAGCTCTCTCCAGAACACTACCCACGCGTAAGTGGTGGAGATAAAAACAAAATTCTTGAAAAACTCAAGAGTTATGTCGGAATCAAAATGAAGGTTCGCGTCATCGACGTGAATGAAACCGATGAAAAGCTTATCGTTTCAGAAAAAGCTGTCTGGGAAGATCAGCAGAAGAATGTCCTCTCAAAATTTAATGTAGGTGACGCAGTTGAAGGAGAAGTAACCGCTCTTGCAGATTTTGGAGCCTTCATCAAATTTGGTGCATTAGAAGGTCTTGTACATATTTCAGAAATCGCATGGCAACGAATTGATCATCCTCGCGATCTACTTAAGATAGGCGACATGGTAAAAGCAGAAATCATCGGAATTGAAGGAAGTAAGATCTTCCTCTCTATGAAGAAGCTTATTCGTGATCCATGGCAGAATGTCAGTGAGCGCTACAATGTTGGTGACATCGTCGAAGGAACTGTCCTAAAGGTAAATCCATTTGGTTTCTTTGTAGAACTTGATGAAGAAATTCATGGTCTTGCTCATGTTTCAGAACTTTCAGATGACCCAGAAGTTGACGTAACCACTCTTGGAAAAGAGGGAGAGCGAATGAAGTTCAAAATTGTTTCAATTGAACCAAACGAACATCGCCTAGGACTCTCTTTGAAGTCCCTCTCTCCTTCAAAGAAAAAATCAGCAAAGGTCGCAACAGAAGTTCCTGCAGAAATTACCCCTGAGGGATCTACTTCTGAAGATGAATCTGTAGAAGCTCCTAAGGAAGCTGTCGCAGACACTGCTACTGAGTAACCCCCCGCCTGTCTGAAGTAGGCAGGCATCCAACGCCGATCCCTTAAGGTCGGCGTTGATCATTTCTCAACTTCGCTCTTATGAAACCACTCTCAAAAAATATCATCTTTGCCTTATTAGCAGTTCTTCTTGTCTCTGCAATTTTTTCTGGCATTACGCTGAGCTCTGAAAAGCCAGCAGAAGTAAGTATGGCCACCTTGGTTGAAGAGATTCAATCTCAAAGCGTCGAAAAGATTGAAATCGAAGGGGCAGAAGTACGCATCACACTGCGAGACGGTATAGAACAAAAAACGCGTAAAGAAGCTTCTGTCTCACTTTCTGAAGTGTTGATTGACTATGGAATCACCTCAGAGGAACTCGTCGCGGCAGATATCATCGTAAAGGATCGATCTACGCGCTCATACATTCTCGGAGTCATTCTTCCTTCCCTCCTCCCTCTATTTCTCTTGATCCTTATTTTCTGGTTCATGCTCCGACAAATGCAGGGAGCAAATAACAAAGCCATGTCTTTTGGACAAAGTAATGCAAGAGAAATCAAAGACACCAAACAAAAAATTACGTTTGCAGACGTCGCAGGTGATAAAGAAGCAAAAGAAGAACTCGAAGAAGTCGTTGAATTTTTAAAGAACCCAAAAAAGTTCTCAGACCTCGGAGCAAAGATTCCAAAGGGAGTTCTACTCATGGGTCGACCAGGAACAGGAAAGACCCTTCTTGCCAGAGCAGTCGCAGGCGAGGCCGGCGTGCCGTTCTATCATTTAAGTGGATCTGAATTCGTTGAAATGTTTGTGGGTGTTGGCGCAAGTCGCGTCCGAGATCTTTTTGCCAAAGCAAAAAAATCAGCGCCATGTATCATCTTTATCGATGAAATTGACGCAGTCGGCCGACAACGTGGAGCCGGACTTGGAGGATCCCATGACGAACGCGAGCAAACACTCAATCAAATCTTGGTTGAAATGGATGGGTTTGCTCCAAACATTGGTGTCATCTTGATTGCGGCAACAAACCGTCCAGATGTACTTGATCCAGCGCTCTTGCGCCCAGGTCGATTTGATCGACGTGTCGTCCTAGACCTTCCCGACATTAACGACCGCGAAGCAATCCTTACAATACACGCAAAAAACAAGCCTCTTGCTCCTGATATTGATCTGCGTCGAGTGGCTCAGCGTACTCCTGGATTCTCTGGAGCCGATCTCATGAACCTCTTGAATGAGTCTGCAATCCGCGCCGCACGACGTAATGACACAAAGGTCCTTCAAGAAGATGTTCTCGATTCCATTGAGAAAGTTCTCTTGGGACCAGAGAGAAAGAGCTACGTCATGAGTAAGGAAGAAAAGAAAGTGACAGCGTATCATGAAGCAGGACATGCCCTTGTTGCACACATGCTTCCAAACTGTGATCCAATTCATAAAGTCTCCATCATTCCTCGAGGAACGGCTGGAGGATACACAATGAAACTTCCTTCCCAAGATCGCCGTCTTCATAGACGTGCAGAATTCATTGATGACATGGCAATGATGCTTGGTGGATTCCTCGCAGAAAAAGAAACCTTCGGAGATGTCACAACCGGAGCCTCGGACGATCTTCAAAAGTGCTCAACACTCGCACGTGAAATTGTGACACGATACGGAATGAGTGAAACGCTCGGACCTCGTGTATTCGGTGGTTCTCAAGAAATGATCTTCCTTGGAAAGGGTATTCATGAAGCACGTGACTATTCTGAAAAGACTGCGGAAGCCATCGATCTAGAAGTTGAGAAGCTTGTGAATGGCGCCATGCAGACTGCTCGTGATATAATTCGAAAAGAAAAATCATCACTTGATAAAATTGCAAAGGAGCTTCTCGAAAAAGAAGTCATTGAGAAAGAAGCATTCGAAGCACTTATGACAGCCGCACAGTCATAAGGTTGACTACCTAGGAGATATGTCACGAAAAAAATCCACAACGCTTTACCGTCCATTTTTGCGCGACGCATGTCGCCTTACTTGGCAAAGGAAAAGCTTGTGGATTTTTGGTATCTTCGCAGCCCTTATTTCGACGGGGGGTGTTGTAGACATGGTATGGCAGTCACTCCAAAAAGTGCAGCGAGCAGAGTCCTTGCTTCACAGCCTCATGAATCATTCATTCATCGGGTATGATATCGCCGCAAGCTACATGGCTCAGCTCAATACACTTGGGAGCCAACGCACAAGTCTGATCGTCATTGCTGCAACCCTCGCAGGAGTTGCTCTCCTTGTTATTTCGATTCTCTCACAAGGCGCTCTTATCTTAGGAATCAGATCAAAAAAACCTGAAGACCCTTACATATTAAGAAACAACGCAGCTTCACGATTCTGGCCATTGTTTCTTGTGGGAACACTCAATAAAATCCTGACAGGGATTTTCATGCTTCTCATGACCCTTCCCCTTTTGCTCATTTCCGTTTCTTCTGCTCCCGCATACGGCGCCCTCTTTTTCGTGCTTCTTGTCATCTTCATAGCAGCCTCCATCATCCTGAATATCATCTATATATTTACATTGATCGATATCATGGAATCAGATGTGCCTGTGCTTCAAGCCATTCACACGAGTATTCGTCTCTTTTTAAAACAGTGGATCGCCGCATTTGAATACGGAGCGCTCTTATTCCTTCTTGTTATTGGTGGCACTTGTCTATTTGTTCTCTTCCTTGCTCTCTTACTTGTTCCTTATTCCATTTTATTCTCCGTGATCATTCTTTCCGGATCTTCCGCGCTTTTTCTTACATTCAACATTCTTTCAATATTCGTCTTAATTGCGTTCGTTCTTATGTTTGGAGGTGCTTGCGTCACATTCCAATATAGCGCCTGGTATAATTTTTACACGCACGGCCTTCATAAAACCCACGGGAAAAAAGTATTCTCAAAACTTATAAGACTGATTCATGGATAAGCTAGCAAGAAAGGCCTCATCCCTGGTAAACTAGAGAAGCAATTCTCTAGTTTTTTTGTTGATATGAGTAATGATATTCAAAGCATTGAAGACCTCCTGAAATATACAGGAGCAGGATCCACCTCAAACACTGCTCCACATGCAGGTGAACGGACCACGATTGAAAAGTTCGATGAGAAGATGGTGCAAGTTCGCTTGAAAGAAAATGAAACAGAGGCGGAATCCGCCGCGAACACTCTTGGAGTTCCTTACGTAAATCTCAAAGGGTTCCCTATCTCTCCTGAAGCGCTTAGACTTATTCCAAAAGAACGTGCGGAGTCACTAAAAACGGTATGCTTCTTGTTTTCAGGATCAGAGATTCGGCTTGCTTCTTTACACCCAGCAGATCAAAACGTAAAAGATCTTCTCTTCGAACTCCAGGAGCGTCATAAAGCCAATGGCGGAATCTATCAAATCTCAGAAGAGAGCCTGCGAGTAAGTATCAAGGCGTACGAGACCCTTCCAAAGATTCAAGTGATCGTAAAGGGTGTTCAGGTAACCGATGAAGAACTTGAAAAATTTAAAAGCCAGCTCAAGATCTATACAGATGTCCAAAAAGTCATGGACCATGCCAGCATCACAGACATCATTACAATCGTCATGGCAGCTGCCCTCCAATTTAATACAAGTGATGTTCACGTAGAAGCTGAGGAAGACAAAATTGTGGTCCGATTCAGAATTGATGGCGTCCTCCAAGAAGTGGCAATAATCCCACATGATTTTTGGAAGAAAATTGTCGCGCGTATCAAGCTCATTTCAGGACTTAAAATCAATGTAACCGATAGACCACAAGATGGACGTTTTACCATCTTCCTCAAAGCGGGTGACACCGATGTGCGTGTCTCAACTATTCCAACGACCTGGGGAGAATCAATCGTCATGCGACTCCTGAAACCAAGTTCAATCAATGTAGAATTTGGACAGCTTGGATATCGACCTCTTGCTGAAGCGAAGCTCGCAAAGGAGATCGCAAAGCCCCACGGCATGATTATTACAACCGGTCCAACAGGATCTGGTAAAACCACCACCCTCTACGCTATTTTGAAAAAACTCAATACATCCGACGTAAAGATCATTACCTTAGAAGATCCAATCGAATATAAACTCGAAGGGATAAACCAGTCTCAGATTGATCATTCTAAAAACTACACGTTTGCAGGCGGACTTCGTTCCATTTTGCGACAAGATCCAGACATTGTCATGGTTGGAGAAATCCGTGACCTGGAAACAGCTGAGGTTGCGATCAATGCAGCCCTCACAGGCCACCTCATGCTCTCTACGCTCCATACAAATGACGCAGCGGGGGCCATTCCGCGATTCCTCTCTATGGGGGTTAAGCCGTTCCTCCTCGCCCCTTCTCTCAATGCGATTATCGGACAGCGTTTGACTCGAAAAATTTGTGAAGCATGTAAAGAAGAAATTGTTCTAGAAGCTGATCAACTCGCCTTTGTAAAAAAAGTTTCTGCAGAAATTCCAGAAGCTTCGGGTGAAGTCGTTGCCCCTGAATCAGAATGGAAATTCTTTAAAGGAAAAGGATGTACCGTTTGTAACGCTACCGGATATAAAGGACGAGTCGGAATCTACGAGATTCTTGTCATGAGTGAAGAAATCAAAGCCGCCCTTTCTGAATCTATTTCCGAATATCAAGTCCGTGAACTCGCAAAACAACAAGGAATGACCACGATGCAACAAGATGGTGTTCTCAAGGTTCTCGACGGAATGACGACCGTTGAAGAAATCCAGCGAGTCGCGGGATAGTACAATAAATACAAAAGAACGAGCTTTTTAGCTCGTTCTTTTTGAAATAGAAGAACGATCGATTGCCTCACATGTATTATTTTGCTAGAGTATTTTGCGTTGACTCATCTGAGCCGACATCCACCAACAAGGAACCCGGATGCGAAAACAGCACAACCACACCTCTCCCGCAGGTCGCACCGCGACCACCAACGATGCCACTGCTCACGCGCCGAGCAACAACATCGTCTCCACCGTCCTCCAGAATAGCTAGCCCCAACCGGGGGCCATTCTGGCAGACCACCACCTTCACCCACCCAAAACGGGCAAAGGACTCAAACATGAGTGAATGAAACGGAAGGCGGACAACGCCTTGATGGAAACATCACCCAACCACCCCACACGATCGGGGTGGTCTTTTTATTGAATCGAGATATGATGAACACCATCTGTGGAAGTAAAATAGATCTTGTGCGTTGCCGGGTGTGTATTCCCCTCTGCCTTTTCTGGCCACTCGATAAACGTCATTGTGTCAGGCTGCCCCACCTCTTCCTCTAGAGCCAATGGCCAAATTTCGGACGGGTCCTCAATGCGGTAAAAATCGACATGCAGGATCTGCCTCAAACCGGGAGTATTGATTAGATAGCGATTCACAATTGTAAAGGAAGGACTTCGCACAGGATCAAGAAAACCAAAATACTCTGCAGCCCCTCGAACGAATGTCGTCTTGCCCATTCCCAAATCCCCAAAAAGAAAAATAACCTCCCCCCCTTTCAAAGTCATTGCAAATGCTTCAGCGACTTTTTTCGTTTCTTCTTCGTTGTGTGTAGTATGCATCATATTAAGCGAGTCGCATATTTGGATCTGCCACAAGCGTGAGTGGATCGACATATTCTGCGCGAGAGGCCTTCATCAGACCTGCTACGGCAATCATGACGGCATTATCTCCTGTGAGTGAAAGGTCGGGCGCATGAAACGTTATGGAACCATCAAGAAGTTGTATGGATGATTCTAAAGACGCTCGCAACACACGGTTTGCAGAAACACCTCCTGAAAGAATAACGGATGCTGGTTTTGTTTTCTCGATGGCCTGAAGCGTTTTGGATACAAACGTATCGACCACCGCCTGTTGAAAGCTTGCTGAGATATCTGAAACGGAAACCGATTCTTCTTTTTCAAGATAGACACGCACGGCTGTTTTTAACCCAGAGAAACTAAAATCCAAATCTCCAGAGTCAAGCATGGGGCGCGGAAATTTGATCGCTGTGGCGTCTCCTTCAAGTGCCGCTCTTGAAATCTCTGGGCCTCCTGGATACGGAAGTCCTAATAGTTTTGCAACCTTATCAAACGCCTCCCCTGCCGCGTCATCGCGTGTCATTCCAAGTAGTTCATATTGCCCATGATCCTTCATAAGAATCAGCTCCGTGTGACCACCGGACACAAGGAGGCTTAGTGCAGGAAATGAAGGTGGATGATCAGTATTCAGCCAGACGGAATAGATATGTCCCTCAAGATGATTCACCGCCACGAGAGGTTTCTTCCAAGCCCAGGCAAGGGTCTTCCCAAGCTCGACCCCGATACGCAGAGCGGGAACAAGACCAGGTCCTGCCGTCACCGCAACCGCATCGATCCCTGCTCCATCGTGGGGAATCCCTGCTTCTGTCATGAGTGGGAAAATCCAAGCAGCATGTTCGCGCGCCGCCACCTCTGGGACAACCCCCCCATACTGGGCGTGAATTTTTGCCTGCGAAGAAAGAATGCTTTTTTCAATCGCAAACACCCCATTTACCATCGATACGACAGCAACGGCAGTTTCGTCACAACTTGTTTCAATCGCGAGAATACGCATAGTAATGCAAGTCTAAATGAAAAACGGCTTCCAGGGAAGCCGCCGTACTAGGCCGCCAACTGTGGCGAATTGCTTTGAGCGAGAACTGCCCCAAGCTTGCCGATTGCATGTGAGAATATTCCCACGCTCGTCGCAAGCGCTCGGGAGATGAGGGTGCGAACACAACGTTGATAGTCGTGCTCATTCACATGTCCTGATCGAGCCTCGTTGAAGAGTGTGTCGTACTCGTCATCAAATGTTCTGAGCTCGATGACCGTCTGGTGAAAGTCCTTGAACGTCTCGTCCCTCAAGAACGCTTCGATGACTTCCTCTTTCCCGTCGGGGAATGGAGCTTGGTGTTGCCACCACATAAGCCATCGAACGAAGCCAAGATAAAGCCGCATCGGTCGAACACCTTGATCCCAGCTTCTCTTGATCCAAGCATCCACCTCACGATCATCCCTAATCAGCTTGAACCGATGTGAAGCGTCACTTGTTGAAGCAAGAACGCGACACAGACGATTAAGCATGTCTGGACGAATATTCTGACCAGGACAGAGATACCACTGGTGTGGAAGCCCTTTTGCTCGACCTTCTGCAACCAGTTCACGCATAGTGAGTCGATGTGAACTGTCGAAAGGGTGCTCCCCCCGACGCGCTTCACTCACTGTATGCAGATGTGCAGAGAGTCTGATTCGGCGATCGCTTGCCAGCTTGGTAAGCGACTGAATCTCAGCCCGCGCAGCATCATGATCCGCTGCACGTGTAATTGCCATGACATCAATGTCACTGCGCAGTGTCCAGTCTCCTCGGGGAAGAGATCCGAAGAGTGATGCTGCCAGGAAATGAGGTTTCTGCAGGGCGTCCTCAACGACGCCGCGCATGTGCACGAAGTCGGCTCTTGTTGGAACCCGTCCGAGACGGATATCCTCGAGAGTATAGAGATAACCCATGGAGTCCTCCTGGGATGTGAGTGGTCTCCTTCCGTCGTTTCAATATTCAAGAAGAAATGCAGTAATTCCCGCATTTGTCGAAATTATAAGGAAAATAGTCATCGATGTCAATCAACTGTATGGATTCGAGAACAGAACAAATCCCAATCCTCTGTGAGATGTTGAATGCGTAAAGCATGTGCCTCATAGCATCTTCTCGTTTCATCATTTTCATCAAATAGGTGTTTTGCCTCAAACCAAAGTTTATGCGCATTCTTAATCATGTACATTTCCACTCCTTGCCGAAATTCGCCTTTAGACAAAGGAAAGACGTGCTGATAGCTTTCCATAAAAATACGCGCACGTTCAAATTGTTCATCTCCCCACCCGTCCTCAAAACAATTAATCATGACAGCCCGACCAACCTCGTATGCTCGAGGTCCAACACAAGCATCTTCAAGATCGAATAGTGCAAGTACCTTCCCTTCTTCCGTGATAAACGTGTTTTGGTAAATAGGATCTCCATGAAGAAGACAATCGAAGGGGAGGGTAAATTCATGAGGAGCTTTATTCTTCTTTTGAACGAACTCGATCTTACCTTTCATTGTTTCAAGAACGATTGGCAACACACCAGAATGTCCTTGCTCATTTTCTAGTAAGGTTTTTAAATCAACCAATTCAAACATGAATTGTTCCACGTCCCATAATCGTAATCGTCTAAATGACTCGAGTCGAACCAATGATCCAACCCGATGAAGTTTCGCAAGTTCACTTCCAAGAGAAGAAAGAAACGCATGGGAAAGACATTGCGGATTTGGCTGGGGAGCCTGAATGAACGGAAAGAGACTGAACCATTCGCCCTGATATGAAAACGCTGGACGTCCAAGACGGTCTTGAAGAGACGTTACAATAGGAATGGCATGGCTTGCAAAAAACCGTTCTGCAAATTTTGTTTCAAACACCTCTTCACTGCTACGACCTGAATAACGCTTTAAAAAAAACAATTGATCATCCACAGAAATGCGGTAATTTGAACATCGATATCGATCATACACAAGCTCAATGTTTTCTACTTGAGTAAACCCAAACAAATCACATAAAATTGTTCCTAAATCAATGAAATATTGTGAATCGCTATCAATCATATGACTACATCGAGCTTATCGGGTTTTGAGAATTTGAGCTAGTGTTATTTGCATCGTGTATACTGACCTCCATATGTTCAAAGAACTCGCGATGGCTCAGCGCCGACTTCTCATCTCTATTTTTCTTTTTGGACTTGCGTCACCGATGGTGGTTTTGTACGCCAATACGTTTCTTTGGCGTCACTCTCAAGACCCAATCATCCTCGCCATCTTCAACATTGGGAGCTATGCTGGAATCTTCATTGGGTTTTTTCTCAACGCCTATCTCTTGAGAATGTTTCAAAGCGGAAGACTCTATACCTTAGGATGCATTCTCCAAGGAATCGTTCCTATCCTATTAATTGCGCTTGGGGCACAAGCAAATACCTATGTCCTTCCTCTCGGACTCGCTCTTGGAATCGCAAAAGGCTTCTTTTGGGCAAACAGAAATGCGCTCACTTCTAAAATCACTCAAGGTCCACACCGTTATCAATTTGTGAGTCTTGAAACCGCTCTTTCCATTACCGCAGGAATCATCTCTCCACTCCTTATTGGATGGTTTATTGTTTTTGGCGACACACATTCTTCCTACACAATCGAACAGGCCTACCAAATTACTTCTGTCGTTGGATTCATTTTGTTGATCGCCGCAGGATCGTTTGCGTGGTCCTACACAATGGAACCCTTTACTCCAAAACAATTCCTTCTAAGACAGGTGAGTATCCGTTGGAAAAAGCAACGACTTATTGAGATGATAAATGGGATTGCAAGTGGAATCGAAAGTATTTTACCTCTCATTATCATTCTTCTTTTCCTTGGTCAGGAAGAGGCTGTCGGAACCGTCAAAGCACTTACATCCGCACTGTCTGCCGGAGTCATCTACTCCCTTGGAAAACGAATAAAACACACCCATCACACACTCCTCTTTGGTTTATGGATGAGCTTCAACTTTATGGGAAGCCTGTGGTTCGCCTTATTTTACTCCCCCGAAGCTGCCCTAACCTTCTTCATCCTCAGTGGTCTTGTTGGGTCTCTTCGTTGGTCTTCATTTGTGAGCGTTATGTATGAAGTCGTCGATGAAGAGATTGAGGAGAGTGGACACCATAGGGTTCTCTATCTCCTCGATCGAGAATTCTTTTTAAACGTTGGTCGCATTCTCGGACTTGGACTTCTCATTATGCTCTATCTCTATAGCCACGAACTCCTTGTGCGTTATGGACTCCTCATTGTTGTCGTTATCCAAATTCCGACAGTTTTCCTTTTGCAGCAGATGACTCAATCTTTAAAACAACAGGTATAGATTTTTTCTCATCTTCTGGGTATACTGCACATAATTAATTACATAAAGTGTTTTTATGAGAGGGATCATGGACCGATTATTTTCAAGAAATGAAGCTGATAGACCTAAAAAATCAACGGAAGATGAAGCGCTTCCTACACTTATTCCAGAGGATGAACCGTCATTGGAAACACTTATTCCAGATAATGAAGATAACATCCCTACACTCACCCCAGATCAATATCAAGTTGTCCCCAAACCCAACTCACCCTCATCTGATGATCTTAATTTGTACGGGGGTCGCTTTCATAATTCCAGTAGATATGAGGCAAGACCTAGGCAGACTACGGAAACGGAAAAGGATCCTATTATACAAATGGGATTAAAAAAAGCCATTATTAAAGCGATGCTCCAAAAATTGATGCCTGATCAACCATGGAACGAACGTGAAATCTCGCTTGCAATGAACACTGCCGAAACGATGCTTCTTCCTAAGCTTGATAAAAAGGACAGGTCGAAACTTCAAGAGATAGCCGACGCAATTGCCCTCCGTACTCAACAAGACCAGATGAAGGGAAAAAGCGAAAAAGGCATCGCTGCCTAACAACAAAAAAACGACTGTCTTTCGACAGTCGTTTTATATTACTTTGATTCACGTTTTCGCATCACAGAGTTGAGTTGCGCCTTACGAATACGGAGGCTCTTTGGAGTAACCTCGAGGAGTTCGTCGTCTGACAGGAATTCGAGACTGATCTCGAGTGTCATGTCACGAGGGGGTTCCAAGATGTCGGAAGCTCCGTCTCCTTTTGAACGCATGTTCGAGAGTTTCTTTGCCTTACAAGGATTCACCTCCATGTCTTCTGCACGAGAATTCTCTCCAATAATCATTCCGACATAGACTTCTACACCAGGCCCAATAAAGAGGTTTCCACGTTCTTGAAGGTTTGCAAGTGAGTATCCCATGGTAATTCCGTTTTCCATGGTAATCATGGCACCATGCGCTCCTGTGGCAATATCCCCCATCTTCTCACGGTAGCCAAGCAAGAGCGTATTCAAGATTCCGTTTCCTTTTGTATCTGTCAGAAATTCATTTCGATATCCAATGAGTCCTCGAGTTGGAATTTCGAATTCAAGGAACGCTGTTGCATTTTCTACCAACATGTCCTTCATTTCTCCACGACGCTTTCCCATTTTTTCGATCACGATTCCAGCGAAGTTTTCTGGACACTCAATGGAAACCGCTTCAAATGGTTCCATGGTCTTTCCATTTTCTTCTCGGAAAATAACTTGTGGTCGAGACACTTGAAGTTCATAGCCCTCACGACGCATCTTTTCAATCAAGATTGCCAAATGGAGCTCTCCACGACCTGACACAATAAACTGACTGTCACCTTCTCCCTTATCAATTTTGAGCGCAACGTCATTCAATAGTTCTTTTTCAAGTCGCTCTTTCAAGTGACGAGCCGTTGAATATTCTCCTTCGTTTCCAGCGAATGGTGATGTATTTGCTCCAAACGTCATCTTCACGGTTGGCTCTTCGATGTGAAGAACTGGAAGTGCTACTCCTTCGATTGGATCCACAAGAGATTCTCCAATCTGAGCATCTTCAATCCCAGCGAGTACAACAATCTCTCCAGCTTCAGCTTGCGCAACATCTGTGCGACCAAGACCATCGTAAATCTGCAGAGCAGAAATACGAGCCATCTTTTCCTTTCCATTACGATCAATGTGCTTAATCTGAGCTCCCTGTTTTACGATTCCGTTCACGACACGACCAACCGCAATACGTCCTTTGTAGTTATCGTAAAAAATATTCACCACAGGAATCTGAAGAGGAAGATTCTTGTCTCCAGAAGGTCCTGAAATGAAATCAACAATAGTATCGAGGATTGGAGTGATATCTTTCATGGTTGCCATGTCTTCTTCCATGCTGGCGATTCCATTAATGGCAGACGCATAGACGACAGGAAATTGTGCCTGTTCATCTGTGGCTCCAAGATCTACAAACAAATCGAATGTTTTGTTCAATACCCATGCTGGTCGTGCATCTTTCTTATCAACTTTGTTGATCACAACAATCACACGATGCCCTGCTTCAAGCGCCTTCTTCAACACAAACTTTGTCTGTGGCATTGGACCCTCTTTTGCATCCACCAACAACAAACACCCATCAACAAGATTCATGATGCGTTCAACTTCTCCACCAAAGTCGGCGTGACCTGGGGTGTCCACAATATTCAGTTTTTTTTCTTTCCAGACGATTGCGGCGTTCTTGGAAAAAATGGTAATTCCACGTTCTCGTTCGAGTTCGTTGGAGTCCATAATGGTTGTGCCTTGAGCATCTGCATCACGAAATGTATTGGATTGCTTCAAAAGCGCGTCCACCAAGGTTGTCTTCCCATGGTCAACGTGAGCAATGATCGCAACGTTTCGAATGTCTTCTCGGATAGTTTGTGTCATAACGGCGAAAGAATACGTTAAAATGAGGTTTTGGTCAATGGGATAAACCGATATGAAGCAGAATTCCTGTATACTTAGACTATTAACCCATTTGAACCACTATATGAGACCAAAAAATGAACAAATTTCCTTTATTCTCATCGGACTACTTGTTTTGATCGTCTCTATGCTTGGAGGGTGGTATCTGACACGTTCTGATATTTCCCTCTTTTCAATATCAGAACAGGACACAGAAACAAATACGCTTGAAGACCGAGCTGTTGTATACGCGGATTCCTTTTCCATTCCCGAAGGACCAACAGTCATAGATACACCACTTGTGAACGCGCCAAACTACTTTTATTTATTCACACATACAGAAGATCCGTTCAATCATGAACTTTCAGAAGAACGTTGGTGGCGCGTAGGTGATATGGTCGAATCCATTGCCTCAACCTACCCAACAACAAACATCTCCTGGATGATTGAATTTCAAGGATCAGACGCAAAGACCATCTCAGATCGTAATTCGGAGACCGGTGCCGTAGATTATCTTCTCAGCTTACAAAATGAGAATCTTGTTGAGTTTGGTTATCATGCTCATCACGATCCGACGTACATAAACCGTCCCCAAAATACCCTTCCCAAAAATCCAACTTATGATGATGCCTATGAAGCTTTCTGGTCTTGGATTACTTGCGAAAAGAATCTTCTGTATGGAGGATGTGTTTCAGAAAGAGGAGGAGGGCTTGAAGCGATCCTCCTCACATTTGGGGAGGTAGAAATTGTCACGGGAGTTGGTTTTGGCTCAGGAGTTCTCTACGAACGCTCTGCAGGAAGCCAAGCGATTCGAGACCTTCTTCCAACAAGACTTCTTGGATTTGGTTTCTCAGACCATGGTCCCCTTTCAAATGATCAAGGAGCTGCAACGACAAAAAATGCACTCATGACCATCCTCACTCCAACACACGAAACAAGCTCCTCGACATTCTGGATGGATAATGCGATCCGCATCAATGACAATGCTCCACTAGAAGATTTGAATGTCAGCCAACTCAGCAAGGGGTCGCGTCAGGTGGAAGCAAGTCTTTCTTCGCTCGACACCACAAGAGCGCATGTATTGAATCTTGGAATCGCAGACAAATTTTTGTACACAGTAGAAAAATCGAGTCCTACCGTTTGGGGATATGCTCATCCGGATAGCCCAGAACTCCCTGCTCAGTATATAAAATCCACAAAAGACATTGAAAGAGGATATGCCTTAACAGAGGAATCTTTAGAGTATCTTGCAAAACTTATCTCAGGAGACTCACAGAAAACATTTGTCTCCTCAAAAGAAGTTGTCGACCTATTCACTTCTGATGACTACTGGAATGTCGACCAAGCAGAACTGACACAAATCGCATTATGGATCTTAAACGAGTGGGGCACAGCTCCTCCAAACTGGGTTTATGATGGGGAAGATTTCTACTCACTCTCAGACGCCTTCGCTTTGTTAATTGAAGGTCTCAAAAACAATTATCCAAAAGAGGGTATCGTCTCCATGATGTATGGTCCGTGGAGTGTCGTACAAAAAGCAACATCTGAGTTTGAGCTTGCAACAGAGGATCTCACAGACCTTCTCACACAAGACCTCTTCATCGATCATCAAATTCAAGAACGCTACACAGTTGACTCTGAAACAGTCACCGCCACACAACTTCTCTATGCACTCAGTTATCTGTATGTACTAGATCAACAAGGATCTTCTATACAAACAATTATCATTCCGAGTATGCAGTCAGCACCAGAAACCTATGATCTCCTTGAAACGTTAGGGTGTACCAATTGCCTAGACTCCGCCTGGTCCCTCAAACCCGCTCGTTTTCAAGAGTAATTTGAACAAATATAAATCAGAAAATTTTCATGTATACTAACAAGGTATGGAAAGAGGTGAAGGACATTTCGGGCAAGAATCAAGAGAGACCCTTCAGACACATTGGGAACATCCATGTACTTCCTGCCATCTTGAAGGATCAACAAGTTTTCAAGAAGATGGAACACCTCAAAAAATGGATGTCTATTCTTGTTCAGATCATTTCCAACCAGGAATTTATGGAATGGATGGCGAAAACCGCGAAGGTCAATTTCTCGTTGTACGCTATGGCGAACCAACAAGAGATAGTAAGGGTGAGATTTCATTTAAAAAAGACACACTAAACATCGAGATGCTTAAAACACGGGCACGAAATAGACAAGGAAAAAATGACTACACACCAGCGCAAATAGCGATTGGAAAGGTTTTCAATAAATAGTAATAGATCAAGAAGACCACCTCTCTTACGACCTTTTAAAAAACCCTTTGGTACACCAAAGGGTTTTTTGTTGATTACAGTTTAAACATGACAGACGTGAAGCTTGTCGCCTCACCTGCACCCCACTCTTCGAATGCATCTTCCATCCAAGTGGTTAAATCAAAGTAGTTTGGGTTCTCTGGATCTTCAATATCAATAAGAAACAATCGAGAAAATTCTGTCGCATGCGTTTCAGCTCCTGTGCGACCATCAAGATCTCCTTGATTTTGACAATAAGAATGTGCAGAAAGAATCGTTCCAGATATTGATGCCTGTTTGGTCTTATAAACCTGACATCCATCTTTAGGTTCCCAATAGCGTTCTACTTCTGGAAGATCTGTTGGATGAACATGATCAAAGAGAGGCTGATTCCCGCGAACACTCTCCATCATCCCAGAGTCCTCGTCATAGACCCATCCGTAAATTTCGTTGTAAGTGATAAGGCTTCCTCCTTGACGACACGCTGTATCTGAAAGGCTTGGATCACTACAGGCATGATGCGCATCAACGAGCGTATTTTGCTCAGTACAAATCCACGTTGTGCCATCCGTAGAAAAATGAGCGCAGGCATTCAAACCAGCCCCGTTGAGATCAAACGAGACATATTCATTTGTCTCAAGATTAAAGAACAGTGGTTGCGGACCAAGCTTTGTGCCTTGATCACTCGCTTTTGTATACGATGTTAATGGACAATCATCGTCAAATCCTGCTGAGTTTGTTACTCCATACCCCGCCACAAACCCATCAAACATAAACAGATCTTGAAAATCACAGGAGTCGAAGTCTTGAAATAATGTTGTTGTCTCTCCAGTCTTTAGATCGTAAGAAAGTTGAATCCCAACAGTTCGTTCTTCTGTTGCACATGCTGAGTTCCGACAATCCTTTGACGCTGTATACACGAGTGTTTGATTATCTTGCCACGTAGGCCATTGCCCACTATTTTTGGTAGCAGCTCCATGAGACACAGTTACAACCTCCTTTGTTTGAAGATGATAAATATACAATTCGCCCAAAACCCATTCTCCATATGAATCACTTGCTTTAAACGCAATCTTTTCATGGTCTGGACTAAGAGTCATTTGAATAGCTGGTGCATCAAACACCGGCCACACAAGAGTCTCTTCCAAGGGGACAAACACTCCATTCTCCTGCGTGAATTCTATGTAAGCTGGTCGACATCCTGAGGCTGTTCCAAATGTACATGGCTCGTCCCCATTTTCAGAAAGACTAAAATAGATTCCATAAGCATCTTGTCCACTGACAGAATCTGCAACCGTAGAAATAACATCCATGATTTCACTTTTTGCCGTATCAAATGTCGTTGGGGTATCTGATGTTTCAGTGAGAGGAGCAACTGAGCATCCTGTAAGCGTCACTAAAATCCCCGAAAGAACTATCGCGTTTTTAATGAAATAGGACATGTGATGAATCTACTTAATAGTAATACTTCAATAGTGCTTGAAAAAATCATCCTCAGCAATGATTTTTCTCAAACGCAACACTATCTTTTACCCGACAGACACGAGAATGTTACCCAGTCATGCAAAAAGGCCTCCCAAGTCCTCATTAAAAATTCCGCCATGCCCATGCGTTTAAAAAGCATCTTCATGTTCCTCTGGAAGCATGCATGAACATTCTGTATAAATAAAGGCAATGGAAAATAGCTCATCAACCTTACCGATTGAGAACAAAACAAAAGAACACATCGTAACGATGTGTTCTTTTTGGTGACCCCAGGGGGAGTCGAACCCCCCTTTCCAGGATGAAAACCTGACGTCCTAACCGATAGACGATGGGGCCTGATATGTTTCTTCCTTTAACAACTTTCGAATCAGACCTGACTTCTTTATTTGTAACTCACGTTTCCTCGCTT
>JABMNY010000013.1 GCA_013204385.1 Candidatus Uhrbacteria bacterium | reverse complement strand
CCCCCCGAGCCATCAAAAGGCATCAGTTTATCTGGTGTTTTTTGTTTTCTAAATGCAAAATGTAATAGATAAACTATTGGGTTGAGTTTAGAAAAAAAGATTACTCAGATTTAGTATGTTACGAGCTTACCCTATTAGCTTTCGTCAGAAACGCCAGATGATCTAATTTGATGTTCTATACAAACGTACCACTTCTCTGATTGTTAATTGGACGAAGGGTTCACAGTTGAAATTCTCTATAATTTAATGAGTTTTAGGAAAATCACATCTTGACAGGAAGGGATTTATCGGATAGATTTTCTCACTGGAAAAGGAGTGTGAATTGTCTTCAAGCACCATTGATATTCATGGACTTATCCAAAGTCGCACCTACGACATCTACACATTCATCAAGGAACACCGTCTTGAGATCGATGATCACCTAGTCACTTGCAAAAGCTGTTGCAAGCGTCTACTCAAGTACGTAGAACAACTACCGAGGTTTTTTGCCAGAATGGTGGTGAACCTTCCAGAACCTCAGAGTTATCACGAACGCATGACTCAACTCGAGCACCTCCAAGGGGGTCAGTGCCTTCAGTGTGGGTGTCTTGTTCTAGACACAGCTTGGACTCGTGACCAAGCTCGAGAAACGTTTTATCGCGCATTTGCGCGTATCATGGAAATGTCATACGAAGACGCCATCAACCTCTCAGAGTTGACTCGACTTCTCGATCTTCCTCTAGAAGTAGCTTCCTTGCGACAACTTCGAAATGCATTCTGGATTCCGGATGGCTCATTGAGCACACCTGAAGGAAGAGATCTTGAAGAGGGAGATCTTGTCTCTCAGCTTCCAGAAACCATTGGACAATTCATCAGCAAACTCACCAGCTTGCATTCTGGTATGTCGTATGTCGAGTGTTCAGGTCACTGGACTCCCTGACAAAAAAGACTGAAACTGAACCTCAGCGAACATCCCCTCCTTGATGTTCGTTTTTTATTTTATTTCATCTTCGATATGGAATTAAATAACTCTCGGGACAATCTTCATAGAGTGGAAGTCCTGATCTATTTATTGAGACCACATATGTATAATCCCTTGAATAGGACTTTCTCGTTTATTCAGCTACACTGTGAGAAATTTATTGAGATGTTTTGGAAAAAATTTTCCCCACTACTGAACAAGAGAGCAGTTCTTTTGGTTTGAGAAGGATATTATGTTGAGAAAAATTAGTGCTACCAAGCGTTTCAAGGCAGAGCATGGTTGGCTTAAGTCTTATCATTTATTCTCGTTCGCTTCCTATCAAGAACGTGAAAACATGAACTTTGGAACGTTACGAGTTTTCAATGATGATTTCATTGAAGGTAATTCTGGATTTGGCGCGCATCCCCATGACAACATGGAAATCATTACTATTGTGTATGGAGGTACCCTCACCCATCAGGACAGTATGAACAATAGCGGTAATATTAAGGCCGGTGAAGTTCAGTATATGTCTGCAGGAACGGGTGTAACTCACGCTGAATTAAATCAATCAGATAAACCAGTACATCTCTATCAAATCTGGATATTCCCCAATGAACAGAATTTACCGCCTCAGTACGACCAACGAGATTTCAGCAACTCTCCCGTTAACGAATTAGTTCCCGTGGCATCTGGAGAACATAAACCTGGGGCAATTAACATACGAGCTAATTCTACGATCTTCACCCTAAAAATTGAACCTGGACAAACTATCCGTCATAAACTGGCATCTCTTCGAGGATTATTTGTTTATGTTAAAGAAGGGAGAATACACATTAACGGCACCCAACTTGAAAAAGAGGATCAAGCAAGGATTACCGATGAAACCGATGTACTATTTCAATCAGATACACAAACTGAATTGATTGCTATAGAAGTTCCAATGCATCTACCATTTTAAGGTATTGTTAAAAAAATAAATTCACTGAGAGTATTTGTATGCCCTGAGATAACCACAAGCAAGAACTCGAATTTATGGTATCATTTAGGTCATAATATATAAGAATATAAGTATGCACACTACAAAGTTATTTGTTGCGTTTCTCTCTGTTGTCTTGCTCGCTGGGGCTGGATGTAGCACTCCTTCGGCTAGTCCTGTCGTCGACAGCACCCCGTCAGTCAGTGGCTACCAGGGAAACTGGGAGCGAACTGCTGTGTTGGTTGATGGAGAAATCTATGATGATGGTTCCGTCGCATCACTATCACTAGATAGTTCAAGCTTCACAAATATTATCGACAACTGCACATATACAGGCACAGTAGAACCAACAGACAAAACACTTAGTCTCACAATGGAAGAAAGTAATTGTGACATTTTGGAAGGATACGAGACAACCGTGTTTAATTATACAGTCTCTGATTCTGGAGATGAACTCGTCACGTCATTGGAGTTTTACGGTTCCGTCTTAGATAGTAAATACAGCAGAATTAAGTAGTTAATCTGCTTTAGACGTAAAGTGCTCCTAGTCCTTTTCCTAAAATCATTCAATGGACGGAGTTGAGAGAAAACCACGGGTGATCAATCCGTGGTTTTCTATTTGCGTCTGACTTTGAACCCTTTTTCCTGCAAACTCACAGAGATTTTCGGGACCACATGATATGCTATGATTGTGAGTAATAGAGAATTATCTTATATATACTGATTCAACAAAATATGGGGAATTTTGAGTCCATGCGACGAGCTTTGAATATGGCTGATAAAGATCAAAAAAGGTCCGCTGTTATTGAAGTATTAGAAGCAGTCGGTAGACCATCAGAAAAGGTTGACTTTGAGACTCTCCTTCGTGAACATTCAGAATTATTGGAAAAAATAGGAAAAGATTTTACTTGGGCGCAGGCTGGAGAAAAAACAGCACTCTTAATAAAGAATGAAAGTAAAATTTTAGAACCTCTAAATGAAAGCATTCATACCGTCTATGAACGTATTGCTCATGAGACAAATGTTGCTAATGCGGTGGAGGGTATTATTCTTTTTGAAGATCTTGTTGATTGGGATAAGTTAGTAGAGAAGCATGAAGTAACGAAAAAGGGTGAATTTAATATGCCTCTTTATTATGATCATGTAACGAAGAAGACCAATGTGGGAGTTGGTCATTTTAGACCAGCTGCTATTCTGCCGCATCTTGCATATGCTGCGTTCCAAAATAGTTTTCCAAGTTATGCCCTCCATGAACTAACACACAAAAAGCAAAATGAAGCTGACATCAAATTTCTTACAAGAATTAGGTTTTATGTGGCCCATATGGGTGAAATCTCGGGAATACTTTCTGGTAGTCAATCTACTTCATTTACACGAGGAGAAATTGCTCTGACGGAAGTTCAGGCATATCGTATGCAGGGTTTTCTTTCAAGTGATTACAATGTAACAGCTTCAGCTTACCCAAAAGATTCGTACAGTTTCCTTACAAATGTCATTAATGAACGTCATTATGGTGTATCTGAAAAGGATAAGGTTATAGTCGGTACCAGATTATTCGATTCGTTAACAGCTCTCGGTGTTGGCCAAGATGTGATTGCTCAACTGATAAAAAAGGCAACCTGGAATTCAAAAGATGTTACCTATGCTTCTTTGGAAAAAGTTGTAAATGATGAAATGCAGGCACAGGGAATTGATGCCTTAGAGTTGGATCATTTAATCGATGGAATGAGATTAAAAAAGTGGAATGACATTCTTAGAATCAAATTGATTGCCCGTGAAGAACTCGAAAAACTCATTGAGACACTTGCTCTAGAATCCTAGTATCAATGCCGACCCGACTTTCTAATCGACTCATATGGTCAAACATCAGAAAACTGACAAAATTTGTTCAAGTTATAGATAAGTCATTTATGTATAAGTCAGCTAGATGACATTTTAATTAACAGCTTCTTCTATCGCTCACCAAGCAAAAACCACGGGTGATCAATCCGTGGTTTTCTATTTGTGATAGAGTAAAGTCGAAGTGAACGCTACAAGTAGCGATTTGACCCTTCCTTATGAATCGACGAATCTTCCTATTTGGTACTCCCCTTATCCTTTTTGTTCTGCTTGTGCTCTGGTTTGTTACTCATGCAAGTACCTCCCCAACAAATGCATTTCAACAAGAGCAGGCGCTCCAGCAAGAAATTCAAGCAATTATCGACACGCGCCTCGCAATGCTGACATCTCCAAAATACGGACCTTTTAAGGAGACTGATGATGTCATTTCTATTCTCCTTATTGGTCTAGATACACGCGCTGGAAGTGACGTTGCCCATTGCGATGTCATTCAATTCATTGAAATCAACAACACAAATCAAACCGTACGCATTACGGCAGTTCCTCGTGGTACCTATTCTCCTCTGCCTGGAACTGGCCACATTCCAAGCGACTATTATGTTTCGAATGCATGTGGCATTGGCGGGCTCGAGTATGGCCTTGCACAGATCGAAAAAATTTTAAACAAACAACCAGATCATATTGTAATGATCGGGTTCTCAGAAGCGATTGGCTCTTTTAGACTCCTTGGACTTCCTGCAACGGAAACACTTCAGTGGCTTCGTGTCCGCCAACCCTATGCAATCGGTGAGCCTCAGCGCGCTCACAACCATTCCACCTTTCTCAAGCATCTTCTCACAAACACACCCCTCACAGAGACCTCTCACTGGCAAACAGCATTGGAGTATGTGCTCTACAACCTCGTCGACACAGATCTGACTTTTACTCAAGCACAAGAGCTCGTTTCTATGCTCGCAAGCTTGCAACTTCAAGACTCACCTGAACGCGTAGAACTCTTCATGAAACCGGAATATACCATCCAAGAAATCCCTTATAATGCAGATCAACTCGATGTGGTGCTACAAACACCCTTCAATCCCGCAGACGGTCCATCAGATGAAGAAACGCAGCAACGCGTGATCGATGCTGTTAGCGCGGGTCTCACAGATACCTCATTTGTGACACGCGCGTTTGATCAACATCTTTGGCTTCAACTTAACGACCGTGCAACACGAGAATCAATTCACTTCACACTACTCTCAGCAATCCTTGAACAAACACAAGACGAAGAGACACGTCAAACTATTTTGGCAGATTATGTCATTGAAATGGAAGCTCTTGGAGAATCATCTTGGGCTGAACAAGGACGGTCGTTATTAGTGCAAAACAATTAGTTTAATATAGAAAAAACACCAAGGAGTATGCCACTTTGATTCGTTTAATCGAGTGAATGACCGATTACTCATTTGTGTGAAAGTTCATCACTCCAATTCCTGTCCCAGCATAGTTTTTTGAAGAAAACTCCTTCTGGGCAACATCATCAGGAAATTCAACTTCCCAAGAAGTCCCAATAATTCCTGATTGAATAAACGTAGAGGATAAGAGTGCTGTATCCTGTGTTGCAGATCCACCACAAGAAAAGAACATGCTTACAGTCTCCTGTGGCCACTGACTTTCAAGCCAGTTAAGTGTTGTAATAAGTGTATTTCCATCTTCGCTCCAGTTTGCAATTCCGCTCACGTACCCCGTGGTTGCTTTATCAATCGTACATGTCGTACAACCACAACTATTACAAATACTACTTGTACAAGTTAATGTGCTATCAATCGGATTGACACTACCTGTAACCAAAAAATCAGAACCATCCCCTTCAGACTCAATATAATCTAACTCAACAAGCAGGTCTCCATCAACATCTGTTGCAACAATACCTGTATCATGATGCCAAACCATTTCTCCTTCTATATCCGGCTTCCCACAAGCTAAATCCTCACCGGTCTGATGTTCAATAGCCTCAATGATCTCAGACAATACGCGTGCATCAATAAATTTTGACGAGTCATTTACCAAATCACTGTCATTAATTCTTCCATCTGCAGCAAGATTCCCTTCCCAACCTTCATCAACTGTCGTAAGTCCTTCAGCATTTTCGCTATAATGATCATCCATTCCCATAAGATGACCTACCTCATGGGAAATTGTTCGAGCCGATGAACCCGCATCCATCGTTGACCAACCGCTCTGTCCAAAAGATCCCTCAGCACTATTTGCCCATCCTCGGTAGTATTGACCAGGGTCTGAATCCACGACATAGACATAACTCGAATCTGGAAAACTCTCTTGCAAACCAGACAACGCATCTGAGTGAATACGTGTTCGTGTATCGTCTGTATAATCACCTGGCAAATCAAATTCATCAAACGCATCCGAGGAATCTACATGAAACTCAAAGTTGATCTTAGGACATTCATTAGCCATACCTGCAGTATCCCATACAGAATCCAACCATCGCTTCCATACTTCTGCATGTCCAGGACCCACCCCTGGACCAATGAGTGTCAAATTAAAATCAACCTTATAATGATCTGAACCAACGTTACTCAGTGTTCCAAACGCCCACACTTGCCCAGGCAGCACTCCAAGAATAACCATCAAGACAATGTACAAAATATATCTCATAGGCCGTACTGTTGCGTAGATGCATTCCAAATAAGCTGTTCTTTAACTTGGCTCCACCACTGCTGCCATTCATTCCGTGAAATGTAATCCTGCTTGGTATAATATGGAAGCGCTTCTTGCGCAAGTTCCGAAAGCCGACGCGGTGGATCAGCATATGGCAACATCAAGTCGGAATCAAGGGATTCAATCAACACCGGGATCGACGCCATCTCCCCCCAACCAATAAGACGACCAGCAACAACTGTTCTTAAGAGAACATCATCGTGAGAAAGTAATGGGACTAGATATGGCGCGTACAGAGCATCCCCTGTATTAACAATCAAGTAAACCGCAGCAAAAAGTATCTCAGGATCGCTAGATCCAAGATAGGCAGTTGCATTTTGTGCAGCTTCTGCGTGCTTTGAAGGACTAAGAATATACTTATCCAACTGATAGAACGAGTTATTGAGATCAGAACCATCAAATCCCTCTATCACATCGGAAACTGTCACCTCTCTATTGAATCTGAAATAATCGGATAGAATATAAACACCAATTCCAAAGATCAAAATTACAACAAAAAATGCAGCTATTCTTTGAGGAGTTTTTGTAGGCATAGTACCATCAGTATATCAGTTTGCAGACTGATCTGTCATGGGACTCAAACGATAAACTGTCCATTTCAGATAAATACAGATCCGATCTTCTTGGATTACTTACTGTTTATTTCCTCTAGATATTCCCGTCTGAGTATCAGTCATTGTTAGAAGAAGTTCTTATTCCAATCTGTTCATACCGACAAATCACATGAACCCCCCTCTTCCGATCCTCTACTCATTTCGTCGATGCCCCTATGCCATGAGAGCCCGTCTTGCGATTGCAAAAAGTAATCAGACGGTTGAGATTCGTGAGGTTGTTTTAAGAGAAAAGCCTCAATCCATGATCGACTTCTCTCCAAAAGCCACAGTGCCTGTTCTTGTGCTTTCAGACGGAACGGTACTTGAGGAGAGTTTGGAAATCATGAATTGGGCACTTCAAAAAAACGATCCTGATCATTGGCTCCAGATCTTGAACAAAGATCTTATCCAAGATAACGATACCCGATTCAAGATTTACTTAGATAAGTACAAATACTTCAACCGACACCCTGAAAAAACTCAACTCGCATACCGCAAAGAATGTGAGAAGTTTCTTGTAAAACTAGGATATTGCTTATCAAAAACACAATTCCTCCAAGGGGATCACATGACTTTAGTCGATGCGGCCTTACTTCCATTTATTCGACAATTCGCAAATGTCGATATTGAGTGGTTTGAATCGTCTCCTTACAAACACGTAAACCGCTGGCTACACACGTTTCTACAATCAACATTGTTCGATAGAATAATGACACCCTACGACCAATGGCATGCCGATGATAAGCAGATTTTATTCTAAGTCTATGATCTCCGCGTCTGCACCAATTCAGCAGGTGTTTTTTAACTTTGACTTTTCCCTAAAAGAGATCAGACTATCCCCGATTATCCATGAAGCCTGTTATGAACTCAATGGAATCTCAAAAACCCATTCTTCTTATTTCTGCTCAGCCAGATGCTAAACGTGCTGAAATGAATCTCACACGCACATGCGAGCTTGATTGGTTTCGCTCTACATTGAATCTCAATCAGGATTCGACACGGATTAAACTTATCAGTGCGGCTGATGATGTACTCCCAACTGAATGTTGTTATAGTGGCGTCATTATTGGTGGGTCGGCTCATTCTGTATACGAGAATTCTGACTGGATTCAGGAACTAAAACAATTCATTCAGAAAATTCATCATCTAGATATCCCCCTCCTTGGAATCTGTTTTGGCGCACAGTTGATCGCTGAATCGTTTGGAGGGCAGATTAAAAAAGGAAAAAAGTTAGAAGCTGGTTTAATCGAGGTTCAACTCTCCCCTGCTGGTATCCAAGATCCACTATTCAAAGATGTAGAAAGAACGTTCGATATTTATTCCTATCACGGAGATGAAATATTTCACCTTCCCGATCATACAGATATCCAAATTCTTGCATCAAATCAAGATTATTCCGTTCAAGCATTTCGCATAGGTTTACACACTCGTGGAGTGCAGTTTCATCCTGAGATTGGACGTCGGCGCATAGAAGAAGCACTTTCTCAACGACGTCAGTCCCTCATTGACGGAAGGTTATTCACGGAAGACGAGTTTCAACAACTGATATCTGACCTTGATCGAAAGGAGTTTGAACGTGCACGTCGTCAAATTCTAAAAAACTTCGATCAGTATTTTGTCCAAACATCAAAGTCTCTATACGATTAGCAACTTTTTCACATTAAAGCCGTAGACACAAAACGGTTTCTTCCATCTCCAATAGTCGTCCAAATATAAAAGAGCACATATGTGCTCTAGCGTGGACTACTGACGCAGTTCGAGACAGTTCCACAATTGGTAGGTTTCTGAGGAACTCTCGAAGGAATCCGTACAGAGAAAATAGTCGACCATCACCCAATCGTCAGCCAAGGGCTCTACCTCAAGCGACGATGCGTAGCTCGGCCACCCCACTCTGAAAGCGTTTCCACTTTCCGAGTACCGACGTTCGTCACCTACATTGACGAAGTGGTATTGTTCTCGTTCATGCAGCTGCCCTGTAAGCAGATCGACATACTCAATAGAGGGTGTGTTTGACCGACCATCGAGATCAAAGAACCACAAATTGCCACAAGCGGTGGACGCACGATCATCATACCCCTCCGCACAAGTGACATTCATCGCCGGTCTCACGAACAGCTCTGCCGTATCCATCAGGGGTTCTTCCTTGCAGATGGATGCGGTCGTTACAGGCGTAAGTCCAAACAACAGGAACAATCGAGAATAACGCACGAACAACTTTTAGCCTCAATAATCTCGCTCAGAATCAAGCGAGACACAAAAATTACAACTTTTCATAAATTTCGTCAAGAGATCGCTGTATACGAACCTCTATTTTCTAGCTTGTTCTTGCTACGAATAAGAGCATGTCTAAAATGACTTTTATATTCACCAATCTAACTCGAATCTGATAGAATGCTCACATATGAAATACTTCTTGTTACTGTCTGTCCTTTCTATAAGTTTTCTAGGATCGGGATGTGTAACAACATCATTCAGCGATACCTCTGAACCATCAGACGATGTCATTTTTGAAAATGATTCCCTCAAAATCACACTTGATTTAAGTAACAAAGGACTCACACAAATCCCTCAAGAGACATTTCAACAAAAGACGCTTGTCCATCTCGATCTTTCTAACAATCAACTAACAGGATCTATCCCAGCTGAAATTCGTTTTCTAACACAACTCGAGATCCTGGATCTCAGCGATAATCAAATGACAGGTCTCCCTGCAGAACTTGGACAACTTAAGAAATTAAGAATATTAGATGTATCAAACAACCAGCTAACAGGGCTTCCGTTGGAACTTGGTCAACTCTCATCTCTTGAAACTCTTGTTCTGCGAGGAAACGACTATTCAACCCACGACCTTGAAATCATCAAAAGTACTCTTCCTCCTGAGACCGTAATCCTTACAGAGTTATAAACGACCTATGCCTAATCAACTAATTATCTCGCTATTCATTCTTCTCGGTGCCCTCTTTTTTCTCTTAAACGCCTTGATGATTTTGAGAATTAAGTCATTTCAGCAACTCATGAGCGATTACAAAGCAGGAAAGCTCAATGCGTATAAGAGGCTGTTTTTTCTGAACATTCAATTTTACCCAATCATGTTTCAAAACATGATAAATACAATGGGTGATAAGACGATCACCTCCTTGCTTCATCTATTCGGATACTTCCTCCTTTTTGCGTCCATATCCTCTATTGCCTCAGCTGTTATCTTATTATTTGTTTGAAAGAGTTTAAACATGTGATAACATTTATTTGTTCATTCTCATTATTTTCTATTATGGCCAAAGGCAAAAATGCCCGAAAGGAAAAAAAGAAACCAAAGAAAGACGCAAAAAATAAATAGTTGCCCTTTCTGAATTATCTAAACAAAAGACATCGGTCTAAACTGATGTCTTTTGTCATCAAAAAAATGTGGCTATCATTAATTTCTACAAGCCGATTGGATGGACACCGCTTGAATGTATTGCTGAGATTCGTAAAATGCATCCTGACCTGCAAGATTCCGCCATCACCTATGCCGGACGACTCGATCCAATGGCTGAGGGAGTCATTATTTTTCTTTCAGATAACGATCGGTATCAAAAGGAAGCATTTCAAAAACTTGATAAGACCTATGAGGCGACATTTCTCTTTGGTATTTCTTCTGACACTCACGACGGACTTGGAATAATTACTCCTGGATTCATCCCGACTGAATCAGCTGTTACAGAAGCATTCCTGAACATCACAGGAACGCATATACTTCCCTTTCCTTCTTATTCCTCGTTCAAGGTACAAGGAAAACCTCTCCATTGGTGGGTCAGTCAAAATAGATTGAATGAGATTGAAATTCCTCAAAAAGAAATGACTGTCACAACACATGACCTCAAGTCTGTCTCACAGTTCCCTCTTTCAACTATTCGTAATGAAGTACTGGAACGTATTTCTTTGGTTAACGGAAATTTCAGACAGAAAGAGTGTCAACAATCCTGGAATCAACTTCCCTCTGAGCTAGATTATCTACTCGGTGTGTCGGCTACATTAACTGTTCGTAGTGGGACGTATATTCGATCTATTGCCCAAATGGTAGGAACACAACTCGGTTGCGGAGCTCTGTTGTATAAACTCCGAAGAACTCGCGTTGGTGACTTCATGGACAGCGAGTCACAGCATCATATTTCATAAATGGGCCTATTCGTACCCTAAATTGCGTTTTGGAGACCTTTGAAGGATATCCCTATTGACATTTTTTCTATTTTGGTGTATCTTATTGGCAGCAAAGTACTCGTTGTGGAGATCCTCAAATTTCCCAAAAGAGGACAAATTTGCGGATAATTCACACTAACACCAATCACTATGACCGGTATTATCAAACGGTTGACAGATAAGGGATTTGGATTCATCGCTGTAGAAGGTGAGGAGAAGGACTTGTTCTTCCACTCATCTGAACTCGTCGATGTATCATTCGATGAACTTCGTGAAGGTGACGCAGTAACATTTGAAACAGAAGACTCTGAAAAGGGACCTCGTGCAACAAATGTACAGCGCGCTTAACAGTCAACAATAAAAAAAGCGTCCGTTTATCGGACGCTTTTTTTATTAACTCATCGATTGTCTTCTTACCCCCTTAAACCCAAGAGCAGTAAGAAATGCAATGAGTATCTTGAGAAGATACTGTCCATTTGGATCGATAAATGAAACAGTCATGGGAGTCATTGCTCCAAACAAGAAGTGAACTATCAAACTCAAAGGAAGCGTCCAAACAATCCAACTTCGTTTAGGAATGAATAGTCCTACTTTTTTACATGCTCCTGAGAGAACAGGGGCAAGCAAAGCCATAACAAGAAATGCGAGCGTAAAATCAAAAATCGCATACTCTCCTATCCGAAACTGTCTAAGAAACTCAATCATACCTATTAATATATCAATCCTACTCCTCTATTTATCCTAGTGCCGATAACGTCAGTGTAGCACGAAACCTGAACAATTTGATAAAATAATGCTATACTTTTCGCATCATTTACTTCTACGATTATGAAAGGTTTTATCACAAACATCGAAAAGGAAACGCTTGAAAACTCGGATTACCGTCGAGTTCTCTATACAACGAAACAGAGTCAACTTGTCCTTATGAATCTTCAACCAGGAGAAGAGATCGGGAAAGAAATTCATCAACTAGATCAGTTCATTCGCATTGAACAAGGTTCAGCACAAGCGATTCTCGACGGAGTAGAACACAGACTTTTAAGTGATTATGCAATCGTAGTTCCCGCGGGAACAGAGCACAACATTATTAACACAGGAACAGAGGAATTAAAGCTTTATACAGTTTATTCCCCACCCGAACATAAGGATGGTGTGACCCAAAGAACAAAAGCAGACGAGATCGAAGAGCATTTTGATGGCGTAACAACAGAATAACCTGTGTCAAAACAATCCATTAAACTCATCTCCTGGAATGTAAATGGACTACGAGCTGTTTTGCGTAAGGATGTCTTTATTCCTTTTGTTAAAGCGCATCAGCCAGATATTTTGTGTTTGCAAGAAACAAAAGCAAAGCAAGGCCAGGCAGAAGTAGACCTTCCGGAATACGAAGAGATATGGAACTCGGCAGAAAAAGCAGGGTATGCTGGGACTGCCATTTTCACAAAGATCAAACCACTCTCAATTACTTATGATATTCCTGGAGCTCGTGCAGATAGGTTTACAGATACGTTTGGAAATACCCTTAAAGAAGGGCGCGTAATTACTTTGGAATTTGACTCATTCCATCTTGTAACCGTCTATACACCAAATTCAAAAAGGGATTTAGCGCGACTCACTTTTCGTCAAAAAATATGGGACCCTGCCTTTCTTGCCTATATAAATGCACTTGAACAAAAGAAACCTGTAGTTTTTTGTGGAGACCTCAATGTTGCTCATACAAATATTGACCTTGCCAGACCAGATGACAATCACAAGAATGCAGGTTTTACAGACGAAGAACGAGAAGGAGCAGACAACATAATCACGTCAGGATTCATCGATACCTTCCGACACTTCTTTCCAACCAAGACTGAAGCCTACACTTGGTGGAGTGCATTTAGAGGTGCACGAGAAAGAAATGTCGGATGGCGCATCGATTACTTTTTCGCAAGTCCAAAACTAAAAAAGCACCTTAAAAGCGCTTCTATTCATGCAGAAGTCTTAGGATCTGATCACTGTCCAGTAGAGATGGTGCTCGAAATCTAAATTTTCAACTCAAGCTTTACAAATACGTTCAAAGGGCTAAACTCTCAAATTCGATAAGAAAAAACGGAACTCTATGACATTCTTCTTAATCCTCATAGCCACATCCAGTATTGCCATCCTGTCACTCTCAGGAATTATTGGCCTTGCACTGATGAAAAAGCACGTGCATGCAAGTATGCTTGGACTTGTCGCGCTTTCAGCAGGAGCAATGCTTGGTAATGCATTCATGCATCTTCTCCCTGAAGCGATAGAACTATCAGAAAACGGGCCCATAAGCGTTTTTACCATCATGCTCCTTGTTGTTGGATCATTCGTCGCTTCATTCCTCTTTGAACAATTCTTTTCTTGGCATCACTGTCATGACACAGAAAAATGCGAAAAAGTCGAAAAACCGTATGCCCATCTTGTTTTGTACTCTGATGGAATCCATAACTTTATCGATGGTCTTATTATCGCAGCTGCATTCATGGTCTCCCCTTCTTTGGGAATCAGCACTACACTAGCGATAGCCCTTCACGAAATTCCTCAAGAACTCGGGGATTATGCCGTTCTCGTTCATGGAGGCTTTTCAAAGATTCGTGCGGCTGTATACAACGGAATCTCAGCGTCTACAGTTCTCCTTGGGGGAATTGCGGGTTACTTCTTAAGTGGATCAGTGACTTGGGCTGTTCCAGTCCTTCTTCCGATCGCGGCAGGAGGCTTTATCTACATTGCAGCGGCCGACCTTCTTCCTGAGCTTCGACACAACAATAGCCGATCAAATATCCCACTCTACTTTCTCATTTTTCTTTCTGGCCTCTCTCTCATGATTGGGACTGCTGTTTTCCTATGAAAATAGCGCTCTCCCATACTCAACTTGACTGGCTAGGTCGAATTGCTATCTTTATCATCTTCTTTTGGTTTGGGTTTCTTAAAATACTTATGCTCTCCCCTGCGGACGAGCTGACAGAGGCGCTCCAACTTCTCACCCTCCCTTTCTTCAATTTCTCTTCATTCTTTGTTGTCTTTGGGTTGTTTGAGATGCTGATTGGAGTTCTCTTCCTTGTTCCAAAAATGTCGAAAATTGTTATTGTCATCTTGCTTTTTCACATGTTCACAACATTCCTTCCCTTACTCCTCCTTCCTCATATCACCTGGTCTGGATTCATGATTCCTACTCTTGTAGGACAGTATATTATCAAAAACATTTCGTTGATTGCTCTCGCTTTACTTGTAACGCTTCACACTGATTCCAAAAAAGAACTCTATGTCAAAACCGTTTGATGTCATCATTTTCTATAAATATACATCCGTGACCGACCCCAAAGGTTTGATGCTATGGATGCGAGCACTTTGTCTCTCTTTAGAGATCAAGGGACGCATTTTAATTGCAGAGGAAGGAATCAACGGAAGCGTTGAGGGAACTAGAGATCAACTTGATCAATTCGAATCAGAAGTATCAAGCTGTTCGTACGCAGATTTTCATGATCTTTGGTTCAAATCAAGTCCTGGAACAGGATCAGCATTTCGGAAACTCATAATCAAAGTGCGTCCAAACATCTTAAATATTGGACTTGATGCAGAAGCAGATATCAATCCAAATATCACAACAGGGACACATATCGAACCAGAAGAACTGCACAATTGGTTCACACAAGGTGAGGACTTTGCCATTGTTGATATGCGCAACGACTATGAATTTACTGTCGGACGATTTAAAGGCTCTATCGACCCAGGAATGAAAAATTTTCGAGATTTAAAAGAGCTGATTCCCAGTCTTCAGCATCTAAAAGGTAAAAAGGTCCTGACTGTGTGTACATATGGTGTTCGCTGCGAGAAGGCTTCAGGACTTCTCTTAAACGAAGGATTTGATCAAGTCTATCAACTTCACGGAGGGATCGGAACATACATGAAGAAATACCCTGGCCAAAACTTTGAGGGGTCTCTCTATGTTTTTGATGAACGCATGACGGAACAATTCACAGATGCCTATGACGTTGTTGGTAGATGTACGGGCTGCAACGAAAAAAGTGAGCGATTCGGGAACTGCGCATGGAGCCCCTGCCACAAACAGCTTATTATTTGTGAGAACTGTGAGCCAAGCTCAATCTGGTGCTCAGACACTTGTAAAGATTCAATGCCTCAATCCTGAAACTCGTTCAGGATTGTTTTTTTAGAGAAAAAACTGATTCGTCACAACGACCACACTAAACACTCCAAAAAATACAAAGATCACACCGAGGAGTATTCTACGAAAAACAGATGGTTGATAGAATTTTGGAATAGAGCGAAAGTTGAGAATTGACACGAGACCAATATGAACAAACATGGCAATTGCATTAATCACAGCACCAAGAACTAGAAGAAACTTTGGTTCAGAAAGACCTAAAAGAATAAGAAGGATTCCAAACGCAATCTGACTCCAAAGAAACCCATAGTAAATCTTTGAAAGTGGAACAGAAGACTCGTTCTTTATTCTCATATACGAAATAGACGCGTTCTCTGCCATGATACGAGATGTTGAATCCATGACTCCAAGTTGTGTTTGAAAGAGCAGAATCGTCACAACGAGAAGAAAACCCGCCCCAAATGCCGGACCAAGCACTGCTCCTATAGCGGTTCCTTCACGAATAACAAAACTAATTCCTTGAGTATTTCCCTCCAAATTATAGGTCGTAACATACGCAAGAAGCATGAGGAGAAGAATCGAGATAGCTCCAATAAACCAAAATTCGAGTGCGTGCTCGAAACTTATTCGCTTCCACCAAACAGAGAATCGTTGACGTGCCTCTGGCGTATCTGCAAAACCTGCGCCCTCTAATCGAATCTCTTCACGGCCCCCCTTTTTCTGAAAAAGACCCGAAAGCTTTGTGGCATACTTTCCCATTCCATACCCCTTCTCCTTAATATAAATTGATTGTGTTAGATTAAGATTTCCTCCTGCCCCGGAATAGGCAAAGGCAGCAAAAAATGTTGCAAGAGCCAGACCTTCTGGAAAAAATGTATATCCTTCTCCCTGAGCGAAGATTCCCAGTGCAAGCGCACTCCAATCTGCCTTCTGACTTAGAATAATTGTGAGTAGAAACACGAGAGGAACCCCAATCAAAATAATCGAACGAGTGAGCTTTTCCATCAATCCGTAAACGGTCTTCCCGGAGCTTAAAATAAGCCCGACAAGAATGAGAAAAAGGATCGCTATCCATTCAAATGATTCAAATCCCATTAACGAAGCAAAGACTGCTGCCGACGCAGCAACAATTCCAGGAAGACCAAATCCAATAAAGGTCGAGAGAATAAACCAATAAGGTGCTCCTTTCAAGAATTTCGCAATTCCAACAAACACACTCTCCCCTTTTACCAGCGCGTAACGTTCAATCTCCATGTTGATAAAATACTGAAAAGAGATTCCCAAGAGCGCCCCCCAAGCAATTCCAAGCCCATAGTTAGAAACGAGGTATGGCCAAAGAATTACTTCCCCGGAACCCAACCCAAGCGCAAGAATCACGAAACTTGGCCCGATCAGTTTTCGAAGTGAAATTGGTTTTGGAAATTCTTGTAACGTCTTCTTCTTTGATTGGGTCATACGAGACTATTATAACAAAATATTTTGATATAACAGCATAAGAGAAGATATGATAGACTGACTCCGTTATGCCTCACCCACTCGCTGAAGGACGCAACATTCGAAAATCATATGGATTACAGGTCGTCTTGGATGATCTTTCTTTTCTTGTAACCGAAAAACAAAAAATTGCACTTATTGGAAGAAATGGAGCAGGAAAATCTACACTTCTTAAAATTCTCATGAGTCAGGAAGAAGCTGATGGAGGTCATGTTCAATTTTATCCAACTGCCCGTGTGGGAGTTGTGGAGCAACATGAGGTACTTCCAGACTCAATCTCAACGCTTGAATACCTTGAACAAAAAAGCGGCAAGCAAGAATGGACGATTCGCAAACAAGCTTCAGAATTTGGGCTTCAATCTAGCCATCTTGAACAGATTCCAAACCAGCTTTCTGGTGGCTATCAAATGCGTGTCAAGCTTGTCGCCATGCTATTACTCGAACCAAATCTTCTCCTTTTAGATGAGCCAGTCAATTATCTAGATCTTCAAACTCTTCTTTTTCTTGAACGTTTCCTACAAAGATTTAATGGGGCGTTTCTTCTGGCAGCGCATGATCGAACGTTCTTACAAAATACCTGCACACACACATTTGAAATCGAACGAGGAACTCTTACTTCCTACAAAGGCTCAATTGAAGAGTATTTAACATTCAAGCAAGAACAACTCGATCTTGAGTTACGGAACAATAAAAGACTTTCACGTGAAATGGCCCATCATCAAGAATTCGTTGACCGGTTTCGATCAAAGGCGAGTCTGGCCTCTCGCGCACAAAGTAAAATAAAGCATATTGCGAAACTCTGTGGGAAGATTTCCAAAATCAATTCTGATCTTGCTACGACAAAAATTCGCATTCCCTCCCCTCATGTTATTGCCGGTACTGCTGTCAGAACACAACACCTTTCTATCGGATATGGAGATTTTACTGTAGCGCAGGACATCAATCTTGAAATTCATCGTGGGGAAAAAGTGGTTATTGCTGGTGAAAATGGTCGAGGAAAATCTACGCTCCTGAAAACACTTGCGGGGCATATTGAACCACTCTCAGGATCGGTAAAGTGGTGGCATAAAGTAGATATTGGATACTATGACCAAAAAACAGAAGCAACGATAATTGGAAATGAGACAGTCGTTCAATACCTCACACGCATGGCGCCAGGAGATGCGTCGGGTGAACACATTCTCATGATGGCAGGGAACTTTCTTTTTAGAGGCGACGATCTTGATAAAGCGGCAAATATCTTAAGTGGAGGAGAGCGTGCGCGACTCTGTCTCGCAGGCGTCCTCCTTCATGAACACAATGTTTTATTACTCGACGAACCAACAAACCATCTTGATGTAGAAACGACCGAAGCGCTCGCAGTGGCGCTAAAAGAATATAAAGGAACAGTCATTATTATTTCTCACTCACGAACCTTCGTGAATACGCTCGTCGACAAAATTTTTGAAGTTCGTGCCGGAAATGTAAGACGTTATATGGGCACCTATGAGGAGTATGTAGACGATCTTTCATCAGTCATGGAAGACTCCCTTACAGAGAAACAGGACGAATCAAGCTTGAGCAACTTAAGTATTCAAGATCGAACAGAAATCCATACTCGTATAAGAGAGCATCAAAGATCCCAGGAACGAACCACAAAACAGATGGAAACCCTAGACCGGGAAAAGAGTGAAATTCTTGGGTATTTTTTTGAAAACCCTATGGATTACTCCCCTTCCAAGTCGCAGAGACTCTCGGAACTGAATGACCAATTAGAAATTCTAGAAAAAACCTGGCTTTCAAATCAGGAACAAATCGACACACTGCGCTGTGAACTCTAGCTTTTCCCCTTGACAGAATAAGCTTCTGGGAGTAGTCTTCAGCAGTTACCATTACAAACCTAACAATATTATGGCTTACGCGAAACGCGAATACAACGACAGCGGAAGAAGCAGCGGAGGAAGTTCATACGGTGGAAGCCGTGGAGGAAGTTCATACGGTGGAGGAGAACGAAGCAGCGGAGGAAGTTCATACGGTGGAAGCCGTGGAGGAAGCTCATTTGGTGGAGGAAGTCGTGGAGGAAGCTCATTCGGCGGAAGCCGAGGAGGAAGTTCATACGGTGGAAATCGAGGGGGCGGAAGCTCATTTGGTGGAAATCGTGGTGGATTCGGAGGAGATAAGCCAAGTTTTCCAGCTCGATGTAATGAATGTGGAAACTCTTGTACCGTTCCATTTAAACCAAATGGAAGTAAACCGGTTCTTTGTCGAGAATGCTTCCGAGGAAGCGAAGGTGGTTCATCTGACCGATTCGACCGAAAGCCTTCTTTTGGAGGATCAAACGATCGCTCTGAAGACCGACCACGCCACCGACCAACAGGACCAGCTCCTATCGGACCAAGTCTCAAATCTGAGATCATGTCCATCAACCAAAAACTTGATCAAATCCTCAACATTTTGAATGACGTCATTGTCGAAACAGAAGATGATGAGATGATCGAAGGAGATATGGAGGAAATGGAGCTCGACGAACCAGAAATGGTTGAGCCAGAAAATCTTCCAGAAATTGGGTGGAATGATGATGCTTCAACCGATATTGAATAACCATTGAACACACAGAAAACACCCGATTAAACGGGTGTTTTCATTTCATGATAAAATTGACCCATTATGAAACTCTTTAAACGCGCATTTGCTGCCATTGGCGGGGTTCTCCTGATCCATGGATTACTTCTACTCACGGGAGGATACTCGGTCCCAAACATGGACGTTCCAATGCATCTCTTCGGTGGGTTTGCGATGGGGCTCCTCGCGCTCGCCATTCATCACTCCGTTGCAAGCAAGCATCACACATCTCATTCTCCTATTTGGTATCACTACCTATTTGTGATCGGTTTTGCCATGCTCATTGGAATTGCATGGGAGTTTCATGAATATGTTTTAGATCAGACAATCAACATTTGGTACAATTTACCCCAATCTCAGCTTTCCCTTTCAGACACAATGAAAGATTTTCTCAATGACTGGATTGGAGCGAGTGTTGCGTTTTTCTTATTCAAAAAATCACTCTAACATGAACCATCTCATTATAAGTCCAAACTCTCCTTTTGTGAGTATAGGAGGGATTGAACGATATATAAAAAATCTCATTGATTTTTGCCAAGATCAGCCTGGAAACTATTATTTTATTCTCCCCTCCAAAACAAAAGAGGAGATTGTTCAGATAGGAAATGTATCAATTCATTTCAAGTCATTCCTCAATTTATCGTATAAAAAGCGAAAATCAATTGATGTAAAAAAAGGATCTCAAAAACAAGTAAAAGATAAATCTATTGAATTTTTTGAATTCCTTAATACCTTCATCCCCGAGCATGCTATTTCTGCTGTTACAGCACAAAACTTCCACCTTGGCCTTCCTCCATCTTATAGCTTGATGGTCAATATGGTCTGTCACACAAAACAAGTTCCTCTCTTTTTGCAATTACACTCTTTCTCTACAAATCCACTACAGACAGAAATCATCAATGGTCTCTTTTGGAAAAAAGTTCTTTGTGTCAGTAAAAGTGTTGCAGGTGACTGTTTTCAAAAAGGGCTTGCGATCAGCCATATCACGACCAAGTATCTTGGGGTGAACATTAAAGAATTTACTCCTCAAACAAATAGAAAGTGGCTCAAAAAACACTTAGGTCTTTCCTCGTCCGACAAAGTGATTGTTTCTGCTTCACGCATCTTGCAAGGATACTCTGACATCCTTACAGAAAAGGGACTGATCAATCTACTGGACGCATTTTCTAAAATTCGAAGCACTCGAAGTGATGTCTATCTTCTTATTGCGGTCGGAAAACCCCCTCAACGTCTCAATCAAGAATTTGAAGCTGCGCTTCAAAAACTTGAAGGGTACACACAAATTCATGGAATTGAAGACTTCGTCATCATCAAAACTTTTCCAATGGAAAAAATGCCTGAAGTCTATGCGGGATCTGACGTCTTTGCTCTTCCATCTGAAAATGAAACATTTGGGCAAGTGTTTATCGAAGCCATGGCATGTGGTCTCCCAGTTATTGGAACAAACGTTGGAGGAATCCCTGAAATTATTACAGACAAGCATAATGGCTTTCTCGTTCAAGCCAATGATGCAAGTGAACTCGCTCATAAAATTTCAACCATTCTTGAAAATGACAAGATTCGAAAAACATTTGTTAAAAATGGACTGAAGACTGTTGCTCTTTCTTTTGACACACAAAAACTCTTTCCGACCCTCTTCAATTACCTCGAAAAACATTCACATTAAAATTATGGCAACGAAGACCGCTATTTTTGCAGGTGGTTGTTTCTGGGGGCTCGAAGAATTAGTTCGTGCGCTCCCAGGTGTTATCACCACTCAAGTTGGTTACACAGGAGGTGCAAACCAGGATCCAGACAATGAGAATCATCCTGGACATGCGGAGGCTGTAGAGATTAGCTATGATCCAGAAGCAATCTCATACAAACAGCTCCTTGATTTCTTTTTCCGTGTTCACGACCCAACCACGCTAAATCGACAAGGAAATGATATCGGAGAATCCTATCGCTCAGCTATTTTTTACTCAACTGAAGATGAGAAAAGTGAAGCTCAAGAATTGATCGACCGAGTAAATGCATCTGGGTATTGGAAAAAACCAGTTGTGACAAGCCTTGAGCCATTTACAACATTTTATCCCGCAGAAGAGTATCACCAAGACTTTCTCCAGAAGAACCCTGGAGGATATACCTGCCACCGTATTCGGAGAGAGTCCTATCTATAATCATCCATCCGACTTTAAAAAATCATCTGAATAAGGTGATTTTTTAATTACATGGATGAGTTGACAAAATGAAGTATTTGCTGTATATTCTTCACCTCGTTGGGTCTTCCATCGAGATAAAGGAGTAACCGTGAAAGCAACCTCTATTCTCGCTGCCCTTGGTGGCATGCTTGTCCTCTTCGTCCTGAGCCTCGCGGGAGTGAACAACTCTCTCGTCGGATACGAAGAGGGAGTCAACAGCCAGTGGGGAAATGTCGAGACGCAGTACCAGCGTCGAGCGGACCTCATCCCGAACCTCGTATCAACCGTGAAGGGCTATGTCTCCCACGAGGAGAAGGTTCTCGCCGAAGTGACCGATGCGCGTGCCTCGGTCGGCAAGGTGAAGATCGACATCAGCTCTGCTACCTCCGAGCAGATCGCAAGCTACATGGCCGCTCAGAGCCAACTCTCGGGCGCGCTCAGCAAGCTTCTCGCGGTCGTCGAGTCCTACCCGGACTTGAAGGCCAACGAGAACTTCCTGGTCTTGCAGGCCCAGCTCGAAGGAACCGAGAACCGTATCGGAACCGAACGGCATCGCTACAACGAGGCTGTGAAGGACTACAACGCGGCTCGCAAGGGGTTCTTCACCAACATGATCGTGTCAATCGCTGGGATGGACTTCGAACGCTCCTACCCCTACTTCAAGGCTGACGAAGGATCCGACAAGGCTCCGACCGTCAGCTTCGAGTAAGGAGTGATCATGAAGTTCTTTCAACGACTGATCGACCTCTGGTGGATGCATCGAATGTTCTCCAAGCAGGACCTCGACGCGATCACTGTGGCTGTCACCAAGGCCGAGCAAACCACCTCTGGAGAGATCCGTGTGGTCATCCGTGCACGTCGCGACGACAGCATTCCTGACGTCAAGACTCAGGCAGAAGCCGACTTCCTCAAGCACAAGATGCATGACACTCGGGACAAAACCGGCGTTCTGCTCTTGATCGTGCTCGCTGATCGCGCCTTCTACATCATGGGGGACGAGGGCATCAACAATCTCCTACCTCCCAACTTCTGGGAGCAACAGGCCATAGAACTCTCATCTGCGTTCCATGAAAGACATTCAACCAAAGGTATCTGCGAATCCGTAGAAGCCATCGGCAGATGCCTGTGCGAGCATTTCCCCAAGAAGCACGATGACACGAACGAGCTTCCCAACCGACCAGTTCTGGAGGTGTGAGATGAACAGACTACATCTGCTCCTCCTTGCTCTGATGTGCATCTTGTTCAGCACTCAGGCTCAGGCCTACCCAAGCCCAAAGCCTGGCAAGTTCGTCCATGACTTCGCGAATGTCATTCCCGACGACCGTGAAGCAACGCTCGAGCGCAAGATCCAGACTCTAGAAGATGGCAACACGGCACAATTTGCCGTCATCACAGTACAAACCCTCAATGGCGAAACTCCTGCCTCCTTCGCCACCAACATCGGCGAGGAGTGGGGCGTGGGCCAGAAAGGCGAAGACAATGGCATCGTCTTCCTGATCGCCATGAAGGAGCGCAGGATCTGGATCGCGACGGGCTATGGTGTCGAAGGAGTTCTCCCAGACGCCACAGCCAAGATGATCATCACAAGGAGCATCGAACCGCTCTTCAAGGATGGGAAACCTCCTGAAGCCATCGAAGCTGGGGTGGACGCCATCATCAAGGTGGTCAAGGGAGAACCTTACAGTCCACCCAACATAACCAGGATGAACGGTGACACCACCCAAGAAGCTCAGCTCAGTTCTGAAGCGATGGTCATCCTGATCATCTTTCTGATCATCCTTTTTGTCCTTCTCGTCATGAGCAAAGGCGGAGGGGGTGGAGGTGGTGGCAACTACAGCTCCGGATCCTCAGACTGGGGTGGAAGCTCTGGTTCGAGTGGCGGAGGAGGTTTCGGCGGAGGGAGTTTCGGCGGAGGGGGAGCTGGCGGAGGCTGGTGACCAAGATCCTCTGATCACAAACGCGACCGTGTGGTTCTTACCCACGGTCTTTTTCTTTACCAAATAGAATCCTGTATACTACCGCCACTATGAACGCAATCACCCTCACACATGTCGAAAAGACCTATTCAACAGGAACTCAAGCACTTAAGAATGTTTCGTTTGAAGTCAAAGCTGGAAGCATGACGGGACTCTTGGGAGCCAATGGGGCTGGGAAAACGACGCTTATTGGAATTCTTACAGGACTTGTAAGGAAGACTGGTGGTCAAATTTTAGTTGCTGGAATTAATCTTGATGACCAACCTGAGCTTGCGAGATCCTATATTGGTGTCGTCCCCCAAGAATTCAATTTTAGTATCTTTGAAAAGGTTGAAGACATTTTAATCGATCAAGCTGGATACTATGGAGTCCCTCGGAAGACTGCAAGAGAACGAGCTGACAACCTTCTACACGAACTGGGACTTTGGGACAAACGAACTGCAACGGCTCGAACCCTGTCAGGCGGAATGAAACGTCGACTCATGATCGCGCGCGCACTCATTCATGAGCCAAAAATATTGCTCCTTGATGAACCGTCTGCGGGAGTTGATGTTGAGCTTCGTCGGGGGATGTGGGAGTTCATTCGGAAAATCCATGCGCAAGGGACGACCATCCTTCTCACCACACACTACCTTGAAGAAGCAGAGGAACTCTGTGAACAAATTGTGATGATGAGACAAGGTGAGGTTGTCCGAAACGCTCCGATCCAAGAGCTCCTTAACGAACTCTCCGCACAATCATTTGTCCTTACGACAGATCAACTCCTTACAGAAGGGGGGATCTATAATCTCAAACAAAAAAACGCAACCACGTGGGAAGCGTCTCTCAAACAAGGGACGAGTGTCACATCCATGATTCAGGACTTCGCGTCACATGGAGTAACCATTCGTGATATTCGACCAAAAGCAAACCGTCTTGAGGAGGTCTTTATTGAAGCAGCCATGTAACAAGTCTAATCCTATGACATACTCCCCTACCATTGCGTACATCACCATCGCCCGCAAAGAAGTCACCAGAATTCTGCGCATTTGGACACAAACACTCCTTCCTCCGATCATTACCCAATCCCTGTATTTTGTGATCTTTGGCGCATTTCTTGGATCTCGTATCGGAGAAGTAGGAGGTCAGAGCTATGCAGGATTCATCGTTCCAGGACTTATTCTTATGGCTGTTGTGACGAGTGCTTTTTCGAATGTTGCGAGCTCATTTTTTGGAGCGAAATTTCAACGAAGTATCGAAGAAATCCTTGTTGCCCCTGTCTCCCCCTCCACCTTGCTTGCTGGGTTCTGTACAGGAGGAATTTTCCGCAGTCTCGTTGTTGGTGTGATTGTCTTTATTGTCTCACTCTTTTTTGTTCCGTCCACAATTACCCATCTTTGGGCAGTTATCTACTTCAGTATTGTAACAGCCATCTTTTTCTCCATGCTCGGATTCTTAAATGGAATGTTTGCTCGCAAGTTTGATGACGTGGGAATCGTTCCAACGTTTGTACTTACTCCCCTGACCTATCTTGGAGGAGTCTTTTATGACATCGCAAATCTTCCAGGCGTTTGGCATACCATTGCAAGATTTAATCCGCTCGCGTATGCAATCGATGGATTTCGATACGGATTTACCGGACACGCAAGTACTCCCATTCTCGGGAGTGCCATTACGATGTTCTTACTGACTTCCGTCCTTGGAATTGCCCTCATCGCTCTCTTACGAAAACGTACGGGGCTACAAACTTAAACTCTGTCTGAGCACATGAAGCTCTTTAGAGGTAAGCGGACGTGTCTCCCCAATCGGAAGATCTCCCAACTCAATATTCATGACTCGTATGCGTTTAAGTGAGGTGATGCCATACCCTAAGGCCTCGCACATTCTGCGAATTTGCCTGTTTCTTCCCTCTGTAAGAACAATTGTAAATCGTTGATCTCCAATTTTTTTGACTTGCGCAGATTTTGTCATAGAACCCAAGATCATCATCCCATCTGCCATTTCCCGAAGATCTTCACGAAGCACAGGACGATCAACAGAAACAAGATATTCTTTTTCATGATCGTATCGAGGATGTGTAATATGTTCTGAGAGATCTCCATCGTTCGTCAAAATTAATAACCCGCTGGAAGCAACATCGAGTCGTCCCACGGAAAAAATATGATTTGGAAGATTTAAAAATGTTCGTATTGTATCAGGAGCATGAGGATCAACAGAGGTCATGATCCCCACAGGTTTATTGAATGCAAGATACACTTTTTTGGGTCTCATGCGATTGATCATGTCCCCATGAACTCGTATCTCATCTGTTTCATCAACCGGGAGTCCGAGAGTCGCCACTTCCCCATTTACCAGAACGGCCCCATCAGCAATAAGGACATCTGCTTGACGACGAGAGCAGATGCCTCTTTCGGCCAAATATTTGTTTAGTCGTGTTTTCATACGCCTGCTATAATAACCCTCATATGATCCATTGGAAAGATCGATTTAGAGCTGTTGTGTCTGTTTACCTTATCCTTCTCAATGAACAGGGACAAGTTCTTTTATTAAAACGCCAAAATACGGGCTATAAAGACAATGAGTTTGGACTTCCTGCAGGGCATGTAGACGGGGAAGAAGAACTCACACAGGCCATGATTCGGGAGGCTCGAGAAGAAGTTGGTCTCAACTTACAGTCAGAGAATTTAGAACTTGGACATGTCATGCATCGACACTGCGGAGACCATGAATGCGTCGATTTCTTCTTTCTTTGTCAGCGCTGGGAAGGAACACCAACGAATTGCGAGGTGGAAAAATGTTCTGAACTCACCTGGTTCCCACTTGAAGCACTTCCAGAATCTACCATCGATTACTACAAACAAGCGTTCGATCATATTCGTGAGGGGCAAGTCTACAGTGCGTTTGGGTGGAAGTGAACAAAACATCCGGGGATTTTCCCGGATGTTTTTCTTTTAATATCGTTTTGAAGGACCTCGCGTTCGTGCACGTCCTGGACGTCCACCACCACTACGTCCACCACGACCTCCGCCACCTGAGCGTGATCGAGAGCCTCCACCACTTCCAGCACGATCTTTGCGCTCTATCAATTCCCCTTCTGGTGTTTTTACCGTTAGAGTCGCTTTGATCAAACGTTCAATTTGGATAATATCATTTTTTTGTTCAGGAGCTGCAAACGAAATTGCTTTTCCTGTACTTCCCGCTCGACCCGTTCGTCCAATACGGTGAACATAATCTTCAAGTTGATCAGGAAGATCGTAATTGACAACGAGCTCAATATTTTTCACGTCAATTCCACGCGCAGCAATATCCGTTGCCACCATCACACGGTACTTTCCATTTGTAAACCCACGAAGTGCTTCTTGTCGCTGATTCTGTGAACGGTTTGAATGAATCTCTGCAGAGCTATGCCCCATTCCTCGAATTGAACGAGCAAGTTTACTTGCTCCATGTTTTGTTCGACAAAAAACGAGGATTGTTCCTTTATATTCCGTGAGCAAGCGTTTTAAAAGCTCTGTTTTGTCGTTCTTAGGAACAATAAACATCTCTTGTTCCACGCTTTCAGCGGTTGTTCCTGCAGGAGCGACTTCCACACGCAATGGACTCTTCATGTATTGACGTGCAATAGAAGCAATTTGCTCTGGCATGGTTGCTGAAAAAAGCATTGTTTGACGCTCAGAAGGAACGGTTGCAAGAATCTTCTTGAGTTGTGGAGCAAACCCCATATCAAGCATTCTATCAGCCTCATCAAGAACAAGTACCCCAATCTGATCAAGTCTCGCATGCTTTTGTTGCATCATGTCGATGAGTCGCCCTGGGGTCGCAATAATGACATGTGGTTTTAATCGAAGTTTTTTGATCTGTGGGTTTGGATTCACTCCTCCAATAAGAAGCACTGTACGCAACCCAAGAGGTCCAGCAAGTTTCTCGAGAGTGGTCTCAACCTGAATAGCAAGCTCACGTGTTGGAAGCAAAATGAGACCTTTCTTCCCACGAGCAGCCATTTGCTGAAGCATGGGGATAGAGAACGCGAGTGTCTTTCCTGTTCCTGTTTGTGCAATTCCGACAACATCTTCTCCGGTACAAGCAATAGGAATGGCTTTAAATTGAATCGGGGTCGGATGTTTAAATCCAAGTGCTTCAATTCGCTCTAAGAGTGTTGGAGCAATTCCTAATCCGTAAAATTCTTTCTTTTCTAACTCATCTCTAGACATAGTTTGTTTCGTTTTGTACCAAGTCCTTCTATTTTAAGGATTCTTTTCCTCCGGGGTACCATGATTATCAAATGGAGGTTATGATGAAAGCGTCTTTATATGAAAAAAACTTCCTTCATTGTAAGTGTTTCTACTCTCCTCTTCCTGTGTATCCTGCTTCCGATATGTATTTGGATTCGAGGAAAAAATAGCATCTACACGAACGTAGAAACGACTCACTCCTCACCGGTGGGAATTGTATTTGGCGCAGGCCTTACGCTTCAAAACACACCATCAGACGCACTCATGGACCGCCTTACCATCGCGTCTGAATTCTTTTTTGCAGATCGTATCGAACGTATCCTTGTCTCGGGCGATAATCACATTCAGGAATACAATGAACCTGAAGTAATGAGACAAACGCTGATAGAACTTTTTGATATTCCTGAAGAAGCCATCTTCGCTGATTATGCCGGAAGAAGAACTTACGACACTTGTCGTCGGGCGCATGACCTCTGGGGCATAGACCACGCCATTCTTATCTCTCAGGGATATCATCTCCCTCGTGCGATTTGGACCTGTGAGAAACTCGGTATTGAAAGTACAGGACTCTCAGCAACCCTTCAACCCTATCTAAAAGAAATTCCGTATAAGATTCGAGAGGTAGGGGCAATCTACAAAGCATTCATCGATCTCAACCTGATTGAACCCTCCTACATCGAGGGAGCATTCATTCAGGATCTTGATCCATGAAAAAACGACCGGACACCCGGTCGTTTACTTTTATCGACTGGAAGAAAATTGTACCTGGACGTTCTCTTTTGCAAAATCCTTTAAGTGAGAAAGCAGTTGTTGTCGACTTGTTCCTGAAATAAGAACAGGTGTTGTAAAGGTGACATTTACTCCTTTGTTACTCAGATTCTTCACGGAGCTTTGTTTCAAGAATACACGCATTGATGTAGCTCCAGAAACGGTAGGAAAAATTCCATACACCACATGATCTGATCCCTTTCGTGTAGTCTCCATCAATTCAGATCCAGAAAGATACTTAATGATCTTTCCATTTCGGTCGAGGTAATATGCATACAAATAGGGATTTCCAGATCGATTTCGATCTGACGAAGTGTATGTTGTTCGTGTGTCATCCTTATCAACATAAGCAGCAAGAGCTACATATGATGAGGTAAGGGTGCGAACATCAATATCGACATACACCCACTCTTTATCAGACCCCTGAAGAGTGACTGTACTTGTCGTAACAGTTGGAGTTCCATATGTATTCCAAGTACGGAGATTGGTTGGGAGGTAGGTTGCAAAAGATTCATGTGCAAAAACACCAGGAGTAATGGCAAAAAAGAGCACAAAACTCAAGATAATTACACGTGACAGAGAAGTTGAAGCTTTCATATGTCGTTAATCTAGTCAAAAAATGGGATTTTGTCAATAGAGAGACCTCTTAAGAGTCAATGGAAATGATTTGATAAACCGTCTCGCCTGATGGACTTGAAAGGGTAACTTCCTCTCCCACTGTGCGCCCCATTAGACGGGCTCCCAATGGGGATTTAAAGGAGAGCCTTCCTTTCAATGGATCTGTCTCTTCTGGTCCTACAATCTGAAAAGACTTCGCTTCCCCGGTCTGCTTCTTTATACAGACCCTTGAGCCCATTTGTACCATCCCTTCGTCTTCGGATGTCGTTTCGATGAGTATTGATATCTTTAGTTTTTCTGTGATGGATGTTTGTTGATCACGAAGCCGTCTCATGCGCCACTTTGCTTCTTGATATTCGGCATTCTCAGAGAAGTCCCCAAACTCCCCTGTTCGTCTGACATCCTCAATGGCTTGCGGTAATTCCACTTCCGCAATTTGTTTAAGTCGACGATGGAACTTTTCTATTCCCTCCTTCGTAAGATAAAGCGGTTCATCCTTTTGGAGAAGTTGCTTCATCTGCTGTTTTGGACGAAATGGAAGTTGCATAGACAATTACCCTTCTTGAGACTTTCGCTTTTCCTTTGCTGGTCGTTGTCCGTTTCGTTTTCGGAGGTTCGCGCATTTTTCTGTGTATTCAATAATTTTTTTTGCGACATCAACCCCTGTTGCCAGACTGATTCCCTCAAGTCCAGGTTGAGAATTCACTTCGATAATCACGGGTCCTTTTTTGGTTCTAAGAATATCAACTCCAGAAATATCAAGACCCAACCCAATACTTGCAGCGAGCGCCATCTCTTCTTCTTGTTTTGTTGGTTGCACCCCCTTTACACTTCCACCCTTATGAAAGTTGGAACGAAACTCCCCCTTCTTTGCAGATCTCTGCATCGTGGCGACCACTTTTTTCCCGACAATGAATAATCGTAAATCTTTTCCTTTTGATTCAGCGATGTATTCTTGAATTTTAATTGGTTCTACTTTTGAACGCTTTAACAAATGTTCAACCACGGGTTTGAGTGATCGTTTAGACTCTGCAATGAACACTCCTGATCCACCCGCTCCGTATGCTGATTTTACAATCACTGGATATTTAAACTCATGCATGACTTCATCTAAATTCCCTTCCCCAAAAAGTACGACCGTCTTTGGCATAGGGATTCCATAGTGATGAAGAAGTTGAAGAGTACGAACTTTATTTTTAGCTCGATGTACACCAGAGTGCGTATTGATTACAAGGTATCCTTGTAACTCAAACTGACGTATGAGTGATGCGTGAATGGATGGGTCTGAAGTAAAACTTGGACGCACGATGACTGCATCAAACTTCTCCAGCGGTTTACCCGCAAGAAAAAGAGATTCTCTTTGACCATCGTACAAAATGTACAATTCATTTTCTCTCAAGATCGTCACCTCATGCTTCATGAGATGTGCCTTATCCATGAGCATTTTAGACCCAGGTAGAAGTTCTTTCTTCTCCTGTTCAAATACGAGAATGGCTATATGCATATTTCAAAATTCGTCTGGAAGATACGCTGTTTTTGATTTCTAAGCAAGGACGTTAGTTTAGTCTATTATAACACCTTGTCAAGACAAGTACTTCGCAAGAATATAAATGAGATCCATGCGGATCTCATTTATCGTTACCATTCGTCTCCGTCGTCGTCGAGACCCATGTCAAGGTCCATGTCCGTATCGGCATCGTCGTCATCATCTTCTTCGTCACTGCCCATACCCAGGTCCATGTCATCGTCATCGTCATCGTCATCGTCCCACTCATCACCGGAGACGAAACTGTATTGATACAGCATAACATTGTGGCTAAGACATCTGTCTTTATGCCTCAAGGATAGTTTATGAATTAATACCTAAACGCTTAGGTAAGGATAGTTTACACGAGCCTCTATCAAGAGCTCAAGAGCGTGTCAAGCGTCTTAGGATCGATCATCCCAATCAACAACGGCTTCATAGACTTGCTTTTGACTTGCCCATTGAAATACCTGTTCATCTTGAAGCTTTTCCATCTCTTGAAAAAAGTATTCCATGTCTGGATCCGCATAATACTGAGTCGCAATATAGACCTGAAGTTTCATGACCCGTGTCTCATCTCGATCGTCAACAAGCGTCTGAATCCGCTCCACAAGCACATCAACATCTTCTCGGGAAAATTCACACTCCCCCTCACAGTCTCCATCCCATCCTTCTTTCCCTTCCAATTCTGCAATAGCTTGAATAGCACCTATATCACCAGCACTCACCAACAAAGCTCCACTCGGATCTTCCTCAAATCCAACGTTAGAAATGAAAAACGGATAGTACTTCTTCTGATCTTCACGAGGGACTCCATAATGGTAATACTCAGAAAGAATCGCACGGTTATCCCACCCCTGCGGTCGTTCACGTACAGGGACTGCTAACAAATGAAATCCGACAGTTCCATCAATGTAGTCAAACCCAGCTCCGACAGCCCCAAGATACCAATCACTCACACCTCCTCCACCAGAACAACCAAGATTTTCTGAAGGATCGACTAATACATCAACGGCACGCTTACGTCTGGCAAATTCTTCAATGATCTCCTCTGTTGAATATTTTTCACTTGGAGTGATATCACAATGTGTTCCAACCCCTTGCCCAAGATCAAGTGCCTCTTGAAGAAGATTGTCATTCCATTTGACCATCGCTTCCGCCATTGGAATTTCAGATTCAATCGTGAGAATGGCGTTGTATGTTTGTGCATACGCATATCCTTGTCTGAGATACTCTGCCTGTCGATCGAAAAATGGTTCGAAGTCAATTGCTTGTGTCCAGTTACCTTCTAGATGTGTCATGATCGAAAAAAAGACGGGAGCTGGTTCATCTTTTTCTTTCTGAGTCTCTTCTACAGAAGGAGTTTCTTGCGCGTTCAGACTCTCTTGAACTTGTGGAGAAGTTTTTGTCTTCCCGAGCTTTGCTCCAACGGCAATGGCAAGCAGAATTGCAATGAGTAGTAAGGAGGCAAAAAGAGCTGTCATGAGTGGAGATTTTGACGATGTTCGCATATGTTACTATGGTACTTGATATGATCGAGGTCGAAAAGAAATTTAGACTCACATCCGACCAGGAAGAGAACCTGCTCAGAGGAGCCGAGCTTATAAAAGAAGGGACCAATGTTGATGTCTTTTTTGATACACAAGAATTCACTTATTCTTTACAGGATATTTGGCTGAGAACTCGTAACGGCAAATACGAACTAAAAGTTGGACAGAAAGATCACCAAAAACAAACAGGTGCCATCTATGAGGAGATCGAGAACGAGATGCGTATCCGAGCGTTTCTAAAGCTTTCAGACACCCTCCCTCTAGCAGAGGCTTTGCAAGCTGTGGGAATCTTCCCTTATTGCCGCATTGCAAAAGCACGAAAGAGTTATCGACGAGATGGGTTTCGTATTGATCTCGACATCTGCGACTTTGGCTATGAGCTTGCTGAAATAGAACTCCTTGTAGAACATCCCTCTCAAACAACGAAAGCATTGGAGCGCATCCAAACATTCGCAGACTCTGTAGGACTCGATTCAACACCTCAACGAGGAAAAGTAATTGAATACCTTTTTAGATTTCAACCGGAGCATTATCAAGCACTCGTCAATTCTGGAGTGATCGATCTATGAAACCGGCAACACTCCTACTCCGCTGGTATCGCGTACATGGTCGAGATCTCCCTTGGAGGAAGACGCAAGACCCTTATCGCATCCTCGTGAGTGAAATCATGTTGCAGCAGACTCAAGTAGATCGTGTTCGAGTCTATTACAAATCTTGGCTGAAACAATTCCCCTCCTGGAAGAAACTCTCGCTTGCCACAAATGCAGAAGTCATTACAGCATGGGCGGGACTCGGCTATAACCGCAGAGCACTCATGCTTCGAGACGTGGCGCGTACAGTCAATCTAAATGGTCTTCCTCAGACTGAAGATGAATGGTTAACAATCAAAGGGATTGGTCCTTACACAGCTTCGGCGATTAGTGCCTTCGCTCAAAGAAAACGAACACTTCCGATTGATACAAACATCCGTCGAGTTCTTGGTCGTTATCTTCTAGGAATTCATTTTCCGCAACTGGCAGATGATGAAAAGATTCACGGCTGTACAGAAGAGTTTCTTCCGCGCCGTGGAGCCTACTGGGACGTCCCACAGGCCATCTTTGACCTTGCAACCAGTATTTGTACCAAATCACCAGATTGTGCCCGCTGTCCACTTAAAAATGAGTGTTTCGCATCAAAGAACTTTTTAGAAAAAACTGTAACGATTCCGAAACGATCTACAAAAAAACCAAAGGAACGACAGTATCGAAATAAACCCTATCCAGACCGCATCTACCGAGGCCGAATCCTTAAAACAGTACGAGAACGAGTAACCATCAGATCAAATCAACTAGGTCCACTCATCGACCCGATGTTCGATCAACATCTAGATCAAGAATGGATCGACGACATGGTGTCCCGTCTTATCAAAGATAAACTTCTCAAACAGCATCGAAAAAGACTTTCTTTATGACTCCCTTTGTAAAGCTTGTGCATAATATCGTTCGCCGAATTCCGCAAGGAAAAATAATGAACTAAAAGGAGGTTGCTCATACGACAGGCAAACCGAAGACTTATCGAGCGACCGGGAACATCTCGAACAATAATCTTGACTTTCAAATCCCCTACCACTGCGTTGTATGTCCAGACAGAAGTCCAGGTGAGTACAATCGCGGGTCTGAAAAAAGGATCAAAAAACTAAATCAAATAAAGGTTTTGTATTGACAAAGACCTATAAATTTGTAATTCTAAGCTTCGGAGGTTCTCATGTCCTCAATTGTGACACAATTCATTGTCGTCATCTGCATTCTTCTTCTGCTGGGGGTATATCGCCTTCTCGATGCTCACACATTGACGCATCGAATGCGTCTACGTGCCCACGCTATTTTCGAACGTCTGAAGCCTCACATGTATGGGACCAACTGGGAGACTGCTAACGGGCAGCTCGATGAACTTGTGTTCCGCGTCCTTCCATTACATCTGGAAGCCATGGAACAGAGCCACCAGACGATCGCCGAATGGTACGCTGTGGGCCAACACGAAATGGATGGCTACAGATCTACCCTTGCAAGAAGTAAGGAGCATGACCCCTTGACGGTCGGCACCCTCGACAGAGCACTGAGTCACTACACTACACACGTAGCTCGTGCTGAAGAGATTCTTTCACTTCTCGAAGAACTCGAGACCACCCTTCTTGGCGATGATGAGCTGGCACCCAAACGTCTGCCAAAACGAATCACAGAAGTCTACCAGACTCTCACGCAGTCCTCCTGACCCTCTCGAAGCCTTTGGGCTTTTTTTCTTTCTCAGAAAACAAAGGAACGAACATCGATCCCGACGCCTAATATCATAAATAGAGGGTCGGGACCCCGACTTAGAAGAACGTCGGGGCTGATACATCAAAATTAAAACTCCTGATATGAAACTTCATATCAGGAGTTTTTTACTCCACAGCCCTATATTTGGCGCGCGAAAGTCGGGTACTGACCATGGGCCAGTACGCGTTCTCCACAATGATTCAGTTGACTCACCGAAGCATCGTATCGAATTTGCTGCACCCTTCGTAAGAGTTTGTGAATTTGAGACCAATTTTGGTGCACGGGGTGCCAGCGACGAAGCTGTACTCAGACGTACAACGAGGAACTGGCGGGGTCCCGTAAGTCGAAAGTGGGCCAAATTCACAAACTCTTGGGTTTACCGCGGGGCTCTCATGTTCTGCCAAAGCAAGAACAGCTCTAAGCCCTTTACCAAATGTTTGCCCAAATTAGTTCCGTGGAGCTATCTCTAGTATAAAACTGAAAAACCCTTTTGTAAATATACGACAATACAATAAGGAATTACTGCGTACGAACGTATTCCTGTGAAGTAAGCGGTGTATAATGCATAACAGGTCTTGACTGCTCTGTTTGAAATCCAACCAGTTGAACTGTTGGTTGTGCTGGATCTGAAAGAAAATCCTCCGCATTAATTGGAAGCACTTCTAAAGAAGCATATTGATCTGCCTCAAGTGATGATTCTTTTGAAAAACGTGTCTGCGGACCTACTTCTGGCTCAATAGGAGCATACACAACCATTAACGTAAATACACCAACCATCATCCCCCCAGCCACAAGCGGTGCTGTATAGGTCATCATTTTATCCCAACGACTCATGCAAGCAGTTTCCGCAGCAAAGAATCGAGAACATAAAAGACTCCGTCGTAGTTCATAGCGATGCTCTGAACTGCCGACATGTTCCTTTGAACCCATAACCTCTAAGAGTTCTTCAATTTTGAGCTGTTTGTCGGACATATTTTTTTGGTAAAACCTCCATTTGTCGTGCCTGTACTTCTTCCTCTTCTTGTAACATGAGAATTTGAAGTTTCTTTAATGCTCTGTGAATATGTGATTTAACTGTCCCTTCTTTCATTCCGATGGTTGTTGCAATCTCAGGGACTGTCATGTGCGAGAAGAAACGAAGTGTCAAAATGGTTTGTTGCCTTTGGTTCAGTTTACTCATCATGGTACGAAGCAAGGTAATTTGTGCTTCAAGCTCTTTCTCATCCTCTCCCATTCTATAGGCAATATCGGGTCTAAAATCATCTCGGCCAATCAGTTCTGGAGCCTCATCTGTCGTGACCTCAAGAAATTTTGAGCGACTCCTATAATAATTTCCAACTTGAGCCACTCCAATCGCGAAAAGCCAAGATTTAAAACTGGCACCTTTGCGAGGTTTATAACGATGGAGATTCTTCAAAGCTTGAAAAAACGTTTCGCTTGTTAAGTCCTTTGCAAGCTCAGCATTCCCCGTTCTGTTGTACATGAACCCAAAAACGGGTTGGTAGTACATATCGTACAACCGCCCGAATGCATCTGGGTCTGATTGAGCATTCACAATCAGAGGTTCTTCCATATCATCATGTAAGTTACAAGTTAAGTGAATGTCTAGGCTCACAACATTTGAGATTTACGTTGTAAGCCCGACATTCTGTCGACCTTGCATAAGTATATCGCCCTAAGTCTCAGATCGTTGCAAACTCCTCTTATATCTACAAATTACCCTCTTTTACTCAAAAAGAAAACCCGCCGTCGCTCGTGGAGCTATGGCGGGCAGGCCTCAGAAGGAGGGGTCGGGCGTAGCGTACGGATGTACGCGTGTTCAGGGCGTCGGGATCGGAACCGGGTGCTTCTGGCGCCACTGCACGTAAAGCGCCGGGAGCTTCTGCTCAAGAAGCATCAGGCTCGGGGCCATCAACTCCACAAGCTCTTCCTGGGAATCAGGGTAGAGATTGATCTCAGGCAAGCCACGCTCCCTCCGCAACCGTTGAGCGGTAACGTTGGTCGCGTGAGCGCGAAACGCGCGGTCGAATGCACTGGTGAGGTCCCAGCCAAACTCGTAGCGTGCCATCAGACTCTGGAAGAACCTTGTCTGAAGCTCTTTGTTGAGGGGAACATCTTCACCTGGGACCGACTCGATGCCGAGTTCGGTCCGGATCTGAGCATCACGCTGGGAGGAGATCGTCCCACGGGTCAGGAACTGGTAGAGCCAGCTCATCTGAGACAACTCTTCACTGGTAGGAGGCATCGTGTTCCACATGGTCCAGACTCCGGACATGTCCGGAGCGGGAACCCCTTTGAGCGTCCCAAGTGCGATCTTCTCACTCCCATCGAGGTTGGGGTCATCGGCCGTGAAAGGCAGTCCCAACACGTAACGCCCAAACTGCACCTCGAAGGCCAGGCTCTGCCCCTGGAAGCCCTTCTTCTTGGCCAACCCATCGAGAATCGAGGTCCAGGTTGCGGTCAGCTCCGCGTCACGCATCGCACGGACATGGACGAGGTGAGTGTAGAGGAAATTATTGGAAGAGTATTCCCCGTCCATTCCCCAAATGTCGCTTCCGAAACCCACATAGGAGGAGGGATCAACACCTGCTGTGACGGACTTCTGAGTCTCGTTCGCAGGAAACATGTCCGCGAACACCTGCTTCTGATGTTGCAGGTAGAGAGCCTTGAGTTCAGGATCGCTTTTCACGAACTGGAAGAGCTCGATCGAGCCCCTCACCGCTGAGGAGTAGCAACCTTCGCGACACTCCGTCCAGATGAAGAGATTCGCCTCCGGAAGACGCAGAAGTCGACTCGCGTAGGCGCGAGCGATGTCAGGCTTCGACTTGCTGAGCATCACGATGTCCGCAACGACCTCCTCCAGCTGGGAATCATCGAGCTCCTGCTTGATGAGTACCTCGAGCTCGGTCTGGTCGCCACTCTTCGCCATCATCCGGACGAGCTGGGAATCAATGACGTTCTTCAGCTCCCATCCGTGAGTCTTTGCAATGCGTCGAGCTGCCTCGGGCTTTCCCTGCTCGATGGCGTAGCGAATGACGTCCACCGTCTTGGTGGTCCAGTTCGCATTGACCATCTGTGTAGTCGCGCGATCGAGCATTTCGAAGTCTCCAGTGTGCACGGCGATCATGGCGACCACCTTCCACTGAGACTCTTCCTCGAGCTTGACGGCACACCTAGCCGCATCAACCATCTTGTCATGGATGATGAAGATCTGTGCTGCCTCCCATTCATCGTCAGCCAGTTCCAACTGCTTGGCCTCGTCGAGACTCGGGAGGGTCACTTCAGGCTCGAACTCGAAGGAGACTTCGTAGTTTGCGTTCCAGATGTCAGGGTTGCCAATCAGAGGATCTGGCTTCCCTCCCTGGACCAAAAAGCTCGTGCTGTAGCTGAAGAGCAGGTTTGGATCCACCGCCCCTGCTCGGTGGGCGATCAGGGTCGTGATCTCGCTCCGCCAGGCTTCGACAGCCGAGGGGTTCATGAAGCTCTCGTCGACCTGAGGAGCAGGCAGGGGCTTGGGAGAAGGAATGCTCACGGGGTCCATCTGAACCTCCGCAGTTTCCTGACAGCCCAGAAGGCCGACCAACAGAAAGAGATTGAGGGCGAAGTTCATTGCATCTCCTGAAAGTGAGTGTTTAATGAGCGTTTTCAATCGAGAAAGTCCTCGTTTGAACAAAACAAAATACCCTATTTAGGGCATTTTGTCAATCATATGGAAGAGTCCTCCTATTCGTATCTCAATGCATCAATTGGATTCAGACGTGCGGCGCTTCTTGCTGGATAGATTCCAAAAACTAAGCCCACTACCGTTGAAACAGCCGCACCTAAAAAAACAGCGTTTAATGGGATAACAATAGCCCATGTCGATAGAAAAAAGTGAACGAGCACCCATCCAACAACATACGAAATAACAGAACCTGCTAGCACTCCGATCAACCCTCCGAACATGGTAAGTAAAATTGACTCAACTAGGAACTGTTGAAGGATTTCTTTATATGTTGCCCCCACAGCTTTTCGCAGTCCAATCTCTCGTGTGCGCTCCGTTACAGACACAAGCATAATGTTCATGATTCCAATACCTCCCACAATCAGTGAAATGGCAGCAATCGATGAGAGTAAAATCGTAAGAACACTTCCAACCATTCCAATGGTCTCCGTTGCATCCTCTTGAGAACTGACAAAAAAATCATCAAGTGCTGGATCCCCTTCCGGATTATCAAGATCATGTGCATCTCGCATGAGATAGCGCAGTTCTTCTTTTACCTCTTCTATTTCAACCCCTGCCGGGACTCGAGCAGAAACATAATTCACATATTCAACCGCCAACAAATCGCGTTGCATGGTTGTGACAGGAATACTGACCTGCTTATCAAGATTTTGGAAAAAACGAGAACCTTGTTTCTCAAACACCCCAACGACTCGATACGAATTTGATTTAATCTTAATCCGCTCTCCCACAGGATCTCGATCCCCAAAAAAATCCTCCGAAATTTCGCTCCCAAGTACCGCAACTTTAGAATAGGAATCAACATCTGACGCTTCCAAATAGGTTCCATATCGCAACTCCGCAGGGAACAAGTCAATATAAGAACTGTCTACACCCTGAATTTGAAGAAAATCATTCACTTCTTCAAACGACACAGGAACAGTACTGATCAATGTTGGTGAGACAACGGTAAATAATCCCGATCGTTTCATTTCATCTGCATCATCAAGCGTCATCGTCTGCTCAATAAACGGATTTGGAGGTCCAGCAGTTGGATCCCCACTGGCTGGCTCCACAAACACAAGGTCTGCTCCTAAATCCGCCACCTCAGATAAGATAAACTTCTCCGCACCCTGACCGATAGAAAGCATGAGAATCACCGCAGCGATTCCAATGACAATTCCAAGGATCGTCAAAAGCGAACGAGATTTTGTACGAAGAAGGGATTCAGTTGCTGTCGCAAAAAGATCTTGATATCGCATACCCAGTAATACTATTTTGAATATCCTCCTCGACGACGATGACCGTTCGCAGAATCAGATTCGATAAGCCCGTCACGCATTCCAATAATACGTGAGGCGTACTCGGCGGCTTCTTGTTCATGGGTCACCATCACAATTGTATGTCCTTGATCATGAAGGGCGGCGAGAAGGTCCAAAATCTGACCTCCTGTTTTTGTATCTAAGTTTCCTGTTGGTTCATCTGCAAAAATGACAGAAGGCTCATTCGCAAGAGCCCGGGCAATCGCCACGCGCTGTTTCTCTCCTCCTGATAATTGATTTGAAAAATGATTTTGACGATGCTCCATCGAAACCTCCTTTATGGCATTGAGTGTTCGCTTTTTTCTTTCCTCGATAGAAAGTGTCCCATAGACTAACGGTAACATGATGTTTTGATACACCGTTGATTTACTCAAAAGATTAAATGCTTGAAAAATAAACCCGACACGATCTTGTCGAAATTTCGCAAGTTCATCCTCTGAAAACCCTCGAACATCCTCTCCTTCAAACAAATAGGACCCCTCTGTGAACGCATCTAAAAAACCAAGAACATGCATGAGTGTGGACTTTCCAGATCCAGATGGCCCCATGATTGCGACGAACTCTCCCGTCTGAATTTCAAATGTTACACCGCGCAACGCACGTGTTACCACATCTCCATTCACGTAATCACGTGTGAGATTCTCGCATTGAATAATGGGTTGGTTCATGAATCTATTAATTGATTTCACGAATAATAACCTCCTCCCCCACTGCAAGCCCCGATAAAATTTCCATGCGCCCAAGATCGCCCCGAAGACCTGTGGTCACTTCACGCTCAACAGAAATACTATTCTCAAGAACACGCACATAGGTCACACCCTCGCGCTCATAAAGTGCACGCTGAGAAACTGTAAGGATTTGATCTTTTGAATCTGTTGTAAAAATAAGATCTGCTGAAAGCCCAGGTCGTAAATCGAATCCTTCAACAGGCAACAGGAGAGAGACTGTTACCTCGTAATACACAACACCTTCCACTAATTTTTCTGCAGGTTCAATTTTTCGCACGGTTCCTAAAAGGATGTCTGATGAACTAAACGCATCAAACGTAATAACCGTTGCATCTCCAAGTTCAAGTTTTGAGATATCTGATTCACTCACGTCTGCCACAATCTCAAATTGCTCCTGAGTTGTTTGTACGGTAATTACCGCGTTTGAGGCAACGACCTGCTCCCCTGCTTTGATCGTAATCTGCGTTACATCACCAATGATCGGGGAATGAATTTCTGCTTTTGCAAGTCTGGCTTGCGCGGACACATACGCAGCTTGCGATCGTGAAACATCGGCCTCATAAGAGGCGAGATCTACTGTTCGTGGAACAGCTTTGGCTTGGGCAAGCTCCGCCTCGCGGAGTGATTGAATTGCCTGTGAAGATTGGACCGCTTGCTCTGCAAGAACAACCTGATACAGACGTGTTGCTACAGCTGAATTGTAAGATGCTTGTGCTCCAGTGAGCGCATTATTCGCATCTTCAAGATTGGATGTAGATGTATTAAGGGCATCTTGAACTGATTGGAAGGCATTTTGCAATGTGACTTGATCGACTTGGACAGAGACACGAGCAGTATCAACAGAAGAAGCAAGCGCCGTTGCTTCTGCAATGCTCAAGTCCCCCGTGACAGGCATGGCCGTAATCGCTGTGCGAAGATACAACAACATTTGTGCTGCATGCCCTAAAGCACTTTCGACTTCTTGGGCAGCTGTCGCGATTGATGTGGACGATCCATATTCTGCAACGACTATGGCCTGCTCTGCCAACACAAGCGACTCATCAAGTGCCGAAAAAGCTGTTTTTGCTAAATTCACCGCAGATGAATTTCCTGCAGAAAGAAGATTTTGATAATCGTCATTCAGGGTTGAATTATGGATTCCCATTATCTCATCCCCTTTCGAGTAGGCACTTCGAGCCTCAATCGCTCCCGCCCACGCAGATCCCAACAAGTCGTCATACACCTGTGTAAGCAACTCACTATTATCAGCAATTGTTTGATTTACATTATCAGAGGCCGTTGCAAGAGCTGCTGCTTGAACTTCTTCTTGAGCGAGATATAACGATTCAACAAAACCATTCAAGACTATTTTATTCTCATAATCAATATCGGCAGAAGAAAGTGAAGCCTCAGAAACCGCAATTGTTTCAATACTTGCTCCAGCCTTTTGCGCATCAAGCGTTCCTTGAGAAATTTGTACGGCTTGATAGGCACTTTGTAGATCAGCAACAAGTTCTTGTGTCTCAAGAACTGCTAGTAAATCTCCAATTCCAACAGAATCTCCAACTTGCACCAAAATAGTCGCGACCGTTCCAGAAAGATCAAACGAAAGATCTACCTCATCAAGTGAGACGACCTCTCCATTTGCATCAACAGTTTGGACAAGATCCGTTCGTTCAACAATCTCTGTTACATATTCTACTGGGGCATCTGGCCTCAACACAGAATATCCAATGACTCCCATCACTAGAATAACAATAACCCAGAGCCACCAACGACGAAGTAATTTCATAGTGAAGATAGTATACCTGAAAATTCTGAGATCCCAAAATAAAAACAGGCCCGAAGGCCTGATTTTATTAGTAGTCTCTTAACTTTTCAATAAGGGGATTGGCTTGAATTTTTTCAAGGGCTTTTGCTTCGATTTGACGGATACGTTCACGTGTCACGTCGAATTCTCGACCTACTTCTTCCAAGGTATGACTCACGCCGTCAATCAGACCAAATCGCATCTCAAGAATTTTTTGTTCACGTGGTGTCAATTCCATCATGGATTGATTCACGTAATCCTTTAAGAGCTCTCGAGCGGCGTTTCTGTCTGGTGAAATTGTCTTTACGTCCTCAAGAAAGTCTTCGAGTTTTGAATCCTCATCATCATCTCCGACACTTGTTTCAAGTGAAACTGTATCCTGAGAAATCTTTCGGATGTGACGCACCTTATCAACAGGCTGACCCATCTCGGCCGCAATTTCTTCAGCAAGTGGCTCGCGACCCAAGTCTTGGATGAGTTGACGCTCGATTTGTTGAAACTTATTAATCGTCTCAACCATGTGAACCGGAATACGAATGGTTCGAGATTGATCGGCAAGCGCACGTGTAATGGCTTGGCGAATCCACCAAGTCGCATAGGTTGAAAACTTGTATCCTTTTCGATATTCAAATTTCTTGACCGCACGAAAGAGACCAATGTTTCCTTCTTGAATAAGATCAAGAAGTGACATGGATTTTCCAACGAATTTTTTTGCGATAGAAACAACCAAGCGTAGATTGGCTTCAATCAGTCGTCGCTCTGCTTCTTTTTCGTTTCGTTCTTTTCGCTTAGCAAGACCAACTTCTTGTTCTCCTGTGAGAAGTGGAATTTTTCCGATCTCGCGCAGGTACATCTGAATCGAATCCTGAGTGATTTCAGGAAGAGGAATTCGACGAGCATCCTCGCTCATGCGAATTTTTTCATATACATCGTCACGTTCCTTTGCGCGTCCTAAAATTCCCTCCTTAACCTCGACAAAGTGAACTCCCACGCGCTCTAACTCATTCAAAAAATCCTCAAATGCCTCAACGTAGTCTTCTAATTGAACAAACGTAAAAAGAAGTTCATTCTCTGTAATATATCCACGGCGCATGCCTTTTTGAACAAGACGATCTAACACATCCACAGAAGGAGGTTCTGATCGTTTGTAACGGCCCGTTGATCGAACAACGCTTGGAGGTGCAACTTTTTTGTGAAAAATGATTGATTTTTTTGCAACCTTTGGTGAGGCTGTTTTCTTAATAGCAACTTTCTTTACCGGAGTCTTTTTGGTGGTCTTTTTTTCGACAGGTTTCTTTTTTACAGGAACCTTCTTTGCAACTTTCTTTGCAACTTTTTTGATTGTCTTTCCAGCGGAATCCTTACGGGCTTTGCCAGATGATTTGGTCGGCATACGCAGAACAGAATAAAAAGATCACGCACAATGGCGCTTATTCGTTTAATTGAGTGAGCAGACGAGAGACAGTTTCGGTGTCTCCTACTGCTTCTGCTTGTCGAAGATCACGAGCAAGGATTTCACGACGTTTTCCAAGCGCATGCTCTTCAAGAGAAGAAAATAGATGGTCGATATGTTCCAACACCTTTTGTGGCGGAAGATCCTGAAATGTTTCATCGGCCATGAATGATGATGTATCAAGAAGCTCCTCAAGGGACGCTTGTAATGGGTGGCCGTCTAACATGTCACGAATCCGCAAAAAAAATGATTTTTGTGTTGGTTGACTAGCCTCAGCATACGTCTCAGCAGCTATTTTGTAAAGAGCTTCCCAACTCTCATTATTTCGAGAAACCTTCTCTAAACGCTTGTGAAACGTATCAAAAACCTCTTCAGATGTGAGTATTTGTCCAAAAAGGAGTGTAAGCGCTTTTGCTTCTTTTGAGACAGGTTGGTCTTCCTTATCAGCTTTATCCTCCTTTTCAGGCTCCATAGTCTCTGTCTGAGGCAAAACAACAGGAATGGATGGTCGAAGTTGATCAACAGGAGTCTGAAGCAAATCTGCAACAACCTGAAGCCAATGTTCTCGCTCAACAACAGAGATCATCTCACTGAGCGCCGGTAATAACTCCTTTTCAACAATACGTTTATCATCAATATTCCGGAGATCTTTTCCTCTCGTCACTTGTGAAATAAGAAACTCCATAATGGGCTGGGAATGATTCACGAGTTCTTTCCATTGTGTTGGATCCTTTTGAACAAGTTCATCGGGATCCTTCACCCCTTCAGGCAAGATCGCCGCACGAATATCAAATCCCATAGTGCGCGCAAGACTGATGCCTTTTTTGGCTGCTGTGAACCCGGCGGCATCTGAATCAAACGCAAAGACAATCGTCTGGGTATAGCGTTTAAGAAGTTCGAGTTGGTCTTTTGTGAATGCGGTTCCACTTGACGCAACAATCTGCTCAACACCTGCGAGATGGGAAGCAACGACATCCAAGTTTCCCTCTACAATCACAATGCACTCTGCGTCTCGCACCGCCCGTTTTGCCAAATCAAGCCCATACAAAAGTCGACTCTTAGAATACACAGGCGTCTCAGGGGAGTTCATATACTTTGGCCCATGAGCATCTCCCGGCATGCACCTTCCGGTAAACCCAACGGTATTTCCATGATGATCACGGAGTGGAATCATGAGGCGGTTTCGAAAACGATCAATCACTCCTGAGCCTTGTTTACGCTTCATACTCAGTCCCGCTTGCACACATTCAGATTCTGAAAATCCACGTTTTTGCAAAAAACTTGAAAGTGTATCCCATTCGTCTGGCGCAAACCCAATCCCGAATCGTTCTCCAAGCTCTACGGGAATATTCCGTGACTCCACATAGCTTCGTGCACTCCCCGCCTTGGTCGATTCCAACAGCACTTTCCGATAAAACTTTTGAGCAAGATCGTTTACTTGAAGCATGCGCGAACGCACATTGCTTTGCGTTGTTGGTAACCGTCGAATTTCAACGCCCGTCTTTTTTCCTAAATGCATCAACGCTTCCGGGAAGGTCATGCCTTCAATTTTCATGACAAAACTAAAACAATCCCCTCCTTCATTACACCCAAAACAATGCCAATTTTGACGATCTTGGGAAACATGGAAGGAAGGCGACTTTTCAGAATGAAACGGGCATAGGCCCTTAAACCCCGTTGAACCAGACGGTTTAAGAACAACGTACTCGCTTACAAGATCGAAAATATCGAGCTTTTGTTTAATTTCATCTTTTGGATCCATGTGATCAGCTTACTGGGCAAACGACAAATTGAAAAGAGGGTCATTCCCCTCTTTACACTCCTTATCCACGAATAATGGCGAAAACGATATAACTGACATACATCAGAATAAAAATGAAGCCTTCCCTCTTATGAAGTGTGTGACGTTTACCAATAAACAGAAGGAAGAACATCATAAGAGTCGCGGTCATCATGACAAAGGCATCTGTCATATTAACCGCGCTAAATGGAAGTGGTGCAATGATAGATGTCGTTGAAAGAACAAGAAGAATGTTAAAGATATTTGATCCCACAACGTTTCCAATCGCAATATCCTGATGTCCTTTTCTTGCTGCCACAATACTCGCTACAAGCTCAGGAAGAGAAGTTCCAATAGCTACGATCGTCAAGGCAATAAGATTTTCACTGACTCCAAACGCAACAGCGACAGCAGATGCACCAACAACCACAAATTGACCACCAATCACCAACGCGACGAGTCCTCCTCCAATAAAGAGTGCTGTTCTCCACAAAGGCATCTGTTCAGTGTGTTCTTCTGATTTTTCACCGGATTCACGAATACCAAACGTATAAATTAAAAAGATCAGAAAAAATCCCCAGAGGACGATTCCATCTGTGCGCCCAATTGAACCACTGACCGCTCCTTCTAGGAACTGATCGGCTCCAAGCACAATTAACATTCCCGCAGCAAGTAAACTGAACGGAATTTCTTTCCAGACAGTACTACTCTTCAATGTCATTGGAGCAATGAGTGCTGTGATTCCTAAAATCAGAAGCATGTTTGCAAGATTGCTTCCGAGTACATTTCCAATCGCAATATCTGTCGAACCATTAAGCGCAGCAATCACGTTTACAAACAACTCAGGTGCTGATGTTCCAAATGCCACCACCGTAAGTCCAACAACAAGAGCTGGAACTCCGAGTTTACGTGCAAGAGATGAAGATCCACCAACAAGGTAGTCTGCCCCTTTGATCAATAAATAAAACCCACCGAGAACCAAAAGTATATTTGTCAGCATAGTAAATAAATTATACCATATAGACACTATGGTAACGACACTTTTTAGTACACTGACCGAACAAGGAAAAACAACGGCCGTTAAGCGACTTATCGAAGACAGTACCCCTCGAGATGACTTCTTTCTTCTCGCAATCCTTTCTGTTCTCATGGCGGTCTTCGGCCTTCTGTTAAATAGTCCGGCAGTCATTATTGGCTCGATGCTGATTGCCCCACTTCTCTCTCCTATTTTGGGAATTTCTTTGGGGATTGTGATGGCAGACACGCGTCTCATCTTTCGCTCTCTCTTAACACTCACAAAAGCGGTCGCTTGGTCGATCCCTTCTGCGGCAATCGCCACACTGCTTTTTGCCTCCCAAGCAGGACTGAGTCCCGAGCTCAACCCTGAAATTCTTGCGCGCACAGAGCCTTCAATCCTCTACCTTGCGGTCGCTGTCATTGCAGGCCTTGCTGCATCGTTTGCGCTGATCAAACCAAATTTAAACGCCTCCCTTCCTGGAGTCGCAATTTCTGTTGCACTCATTCCACCACTTGCGGTCACTGGAATCGGACTTGCTCGTTTTGACTGGGCGATGATGACAGACTCGTTCATTCTCTTCTTGATCAATGCGGTAAGCATTATCTTTGCAAGCATGGTTGTCTTTTCTCTTATGAACCTGTACGCCAAACGTCCTGTTGCGGAAAAAGAGATTGATAAAGAAGACAAAAAGTTAGAACAAGAAAAACAAGTCGCAGAACAAGAAGCGAATACTCCAACAAAATAATCCGCACAAAATAAAAACACCCTCGAAAAGGAGGAGTGTTTTTTGTTTCATCTAAAACCGTTCTTAAAGAGCTTCTTCTTGTGTATTGAATCCTGGGCGATTATTCCCATGTGGTTTCATTTCACCCTGACCAGAATGCTGGCCATTTTGTGGTGGTGGGCCTACCCGAAGGAATTGCATTGGGATGTTCTGTTCCTCAGCCCATGCGCGTAATTCCTCTACATGTGTTTGCATTGCATCTTTGCGTGTCTCAGGTGTGAGATCCTTGAACTCTTCCATGTATCCACGCATTTCTGCCATCTTTTCAATAATGGCGTCCACTTGCGCTTGTGTGAGCTCTCCATCTTCTACGGCTTGAGCAAGTCTCTCTTCAAATTTCGCTTCATGCTGTGCTCGTATTTCATCTTTTTTTACCTGCATTTCTTCTTGACGTACTTCATGATATTCATCAAACACAGCTTGAACTTCATCAGAACTCAAGTTGAACTTTTCTGCAATCGCCGAAACGAGCCCAGAAATCATTCCTTCTTGTGCTTGACCTTCTTGAGCCGCCAATGTCGTACCGATCCCAATCGCTCCTGCACCAAGTACCGCAACAAGCGCACCGACGAATAAGGTTTTGTTTAGCTTCATAGAAAATAGATATGTTACTCAAACACCTTAAATGGCGTTTTCTATTCGTACCCATTGCATAAAGATGGGTTACATGTTTTTGCAGGAATAAAATGAGATTCACTTTTTTGGTAACTATTTAGATAAAATGCTAAGCTGAAATTACTTATGCGAAAAACAAAAATCATTCGTGCACTTTCAATCATTATCCCTATCATTCTTGTGGTCGCTCTTTTTGCTTGGGCAATCAGTAGACCTCAACCAGAAAACTTTGTTGCCTCTCAGGGGAATCAGCATATTGAAACAATAGACACATCTCATGAGTCCTATTCGACTAGTCCGCCAACATCGGGACCACATATTGGATCAATCGCAAGGTGGGGTGTGCACACAGAACAAATTGCCGATGAACTCCAAATTCACAATTTGGAAGACGGTGGAGTAATCGTCCATTATCTCCCAGGAACGGATCAGGACATCATCGATCAGCTCACTTCGCTCGTAAACCGTTATTCAGAATCGGTCATTCTCGAGCCTTATGAACCGATGGACTCCATGATTACACTCACCGCTTGGAGTCGCATTGAGTACATGCAGGAACTCAATGAAGAACGTATCACTTCATTTATCTCTACTTACAAAGGCATCGACCATCACAAATAGAGTATGGAGTGTTGCGATGAAGCGAATTTAAGTAGAGAGGATGTTGTCTCGCTTTCAAAACGTCGCTGACGAGGACGTTTTTTCGCTCAACAAGATCCTCTCCTCTGAGATTCCTCAGCACAGATCGTCGGAATCTCGCAAACCTCTGGTTTGCCCTCCATACAAAAAGAACTGACATGTGTCAGTTCTTTTTGTATGGAGGAGAGGAGAGGATTCGAACCTCCGACACCTTGCGGTGTACCGCCTTTCCAGGGCGGCGCACTAGACCACTATGCGACCTCTCCATAGAGGGGGGGGTAAAATTCGTAGAATTGACGATCTTTTAACTTCTCATTCTGTTCTTCAGTCAACGACCGCTAAAGGTCGTTTCCTTCAGTACTCATTCGGGCGTCAAAATCTCATTCAATTCTAGGAGTTTTAATGACTTGCCTCGGGAAACATTTTCTCGATCAACGGGCGGAACTATAACAAACATTTATGTAAATGAAAATCCCCCATTATAAGTCCGACTAGGAAACAGGCACATCGAAATAATCATGCGATAAAATGCTCAAGCGTTGGATACAAATATATACTGAGTCTTCATTGACAAAACCCTTGTGTTCAGACCACGATAGAGTATCTATCCAATCCCTCTTATGCGACATATTATTCCGCTCCCCCTCGCAAATGCATCAGACACCCTTATGACTCAAGCAGGGTATGTTCGACATTGTGTTGAAACAGGACGCGCGTGTTATCATCGAAGTCTGAATGATCCAGCCTTTCCACGCTTCCACGCTTACACAATACTCACGGAAGATGGAATGGAGATCGATCTTCATTTTGATGCACTCGATTCGATTGAACACAAAGGGAATCATGATCAAGCCTGGGCCTATGAAGGAGGTCGTGTGAATCAAGAAATGCACAGAATCTTAGAAAGCATCTGCGGACAGACCCCCATCAAAACCATCTTTCATACCCCAAAAACTAACTCAGATACTTGAATTGAGAATTATTATGAAAACGTTCTTTCCTGGACCTCTTGCGGATAACGCGAGAAACATCATGCGACGCCTCGGCTACGGAGAACAAACAACGCGCGCAGGCCAAATCAGTTATACAAAACGTGTCTCTGGTGAACGCTTCCCCCGCTATCATGGGTATGTTGAAGATATGAACGGAGGGCTACAAGTAAACCTCCATGTCGATCAAAAGGCCGCGAGCTACGAAGGGACAAGTGCGCACGGTGGAGAATATGAGGGACCGCTTGTAGAACGGGAAATGGCACGCGTCAAAGCACTCATCGATAATCTAGGTGCTTCACGCCCAACTCCCCCACCTGCATCCGCCTCACCACAACCAAAAAAGGGATTCTGGGGAACACTCTGGAGCTAAGAGCATAAACAAACTCTAAATAAAAAGGCGCTCGGCAGAAATGCGGAGCGCTTTGCGTTTCCTCAGGGAGAGGATCTGTGTCAGGAAGTGTGTCGAAGTGGATCGTTGACCGTACGCTGACCGTACGTCCCAGTAAGGTAGTGCCAAGAGCCACGCAACTCATTCCAGAGCGTGCGAAGGCATGGGAATGGTCCGTTGAAAACAGGAACAGGGACCACCCGTGCGGGATGACGAGTGTGAATCTCTCCGATCATCATGACAGAAGACCGAAGCATGTGCCACCAGTCCGTTACAAGGTAAACACGACTGATATCAAGACCAAGTGCCTGGAGTTGAATGATGGTGGCTTGCGCATCTGAGAGCGTACAGTTGCGCGTCTGTGGATCGAAAGCGACCAGGACCATCTGCACCCCCCTCTTCTTCGCAAGGGTTTTGAAATACCGAGCTTCAGTTCCATCAAAGGCGTCACCTGCAATCACGAGAGGCAAACCTCGCGCAAGGGCGTACTCGACCGCACGATTGATCCGACGATGAGGAATCCTAGAACCCTCGTCATGAGGGCCACAAAACATTGCAACAACAGCTTTTGGCATCAGAATTGTCTCTCCATGAAGATTGAACGAATTGTCTCGGGCGTTTATCAGACAGATAAACACGCGAATCAATCGTCCAACTACATCATCTTCCAAATGGCATCAAAGATCATTTCTTGTGTTGCCGAAACCGCTTCGTCCTCGATGATCACTCCAAAGAGTTGTTGTCTCTCATCAAGGGAAATAAAGGCAGTTTTGTGAGGATAGATGAAAATGTACGAGGGAGATTTATTCGTCTGTGTGAGCCATTTACGCTCGTCGAGACCATGTGTAACTCCTCCTGCACCGATGGAAATCGTCTTTACGCGTACATGTTTTCGAACGCGTAGTTTGATAAACCCTGGCCAGGCATGCGCAATCAAATCACGAATGCCTTCCGAGGAGTAAATCCGAAAGAGTTTATCTCCATACTTCTCAGAAGTGCGTAACACATCTTCTAAGATGTCACGGACACCACTTTCTCCTTCGTAATACCGAACGCTTGGACGATGGGCACTTGAACCCAGAAGCTCTTGTAATTGCGGCACGACATCTTTGAGTTTGAGTTGAGCTTCTTGAATTGCAACCTCCCGCCTCACGGCAATCCCCGTCAGTTTTTGAGGATCCTCTGCCGTAAAGTAGCGATGAGTCTTTGCATCCATATGAGACACAAGACCTATGTCTATGAGCCGTTTAAGGGCATCATACGCGGTTCCGCGGTTGAGACCCGCTTCCTGAGCTACACGACGCAACGGCGCCGTACCAAGCTTCAATAAAACGGTATACACACTCATATCCTTAGGCTTTAGACCAAGGAGTTCAAGCGTCTCATCAGAGAGTTTAGGAATTTTTGGCATATATGGCGATTAAAATAATCATTTTTTGTGGATAAATCAAAATAGCCTTATTTATAGGCTATTTTTAATCAGATATTTTGTCAATGTTTGTTCGACAATCTTTTCCGCCAAAGCCACACTCCCCCACCTACCATTAAGATTGCCATGTATTGGGCTGGGGTGAGTGAGAAGTAACGTGTATCGATAATTTGCCCATCTGTTGCGCGCAGGAAATCTAAGAAGAATCGAACCGTTCCATACCAGATTAAGAACACGACAACATACGTACCTGTTTTTACTTTTTTATATCGTAACCAAAGGAATAGCAAAAATAGAATCAATCCATTCAGAGATAAATACAATCCATGATCATGTCGAATACCGTCAGGATAATTCACTCCAAGGGGAAAATTTGTCAGAGTCCCAGGATGATCGTGAATAAGAAAGCAACCAATACGTCCGATAAAAAGTCCAAGAGGAAGTCCAAAGATGGCCGTGTCAGAATATGCGTACACATCCACTTGCTTCTTGCGCAAAAACCAAACTCCTACGATTAGCGCCCCAAGAAATCCTCCCATGACAGAAAACCCTCCATGCCAAATACGTAAAAACTCGAATGGATCCGAAAGATAGTACCCCGGCTCATAGATTGCGTGGAACACACGCGCCATGAAAAATGCTCCCGCGATCACCCAGACACTCAGGTCCCAAACAATCTTCTCGTCTTGTCCACGTGACTTTGCCATCCGTCCAGCCACCCACCTCGCTGCTAGAATTCCGAGTGCAACCATAAGACCCCACACTTGAATCGTGATAGGGCCTAGTGTCAGGGTTGTGAGTTTGAAGTAAGGGATCATGTAGGAGTTTGTGTATGCCAGGCAGTGCGATCTTGAAAGGTCGCCCCTACTTTAAAGAGTGAATATTCATCAAATGGTTTTGCAAGAATCTGTAGCCCCACTGGAAGTCCATCAACAAATCCGCATGGAACAGACATTCCTGGGATCGTCGCAAGGTTTGCAGTCACGGTATAAATATCCGCCAAATACATGGCGAGTGGATCGTTAAACTTTTCTCCAATGTTCCACGCCACGGTTGGGCTGGTTGGCGAAAGAATCGCATCAACATCTTTAAACGCTTCATCAAAATCTTGTTTGATCAATGTCCGTACCTTCAACGCTTTTCGGTAATACGCATCATAATAGCCTGCTGAAAGCGTGTAAGACCCAAGCATGATGCGACGCTTCACCTCTGTCCCGAATCCTTCCCCGCGGGTGCGTTCATACGTCTCCTGTAAGTTCTCTCCGCCCGAATGATACCCGTAGCGCAATCCATCTAGGCGACCTAAGTTTGAGCTCGCCTCTGCGGGCTGAATAATATAGTACGTCGCAAGGGCATACTCCGCATGCGGAAGTGAAATTTCTTTGATCTTGGCTCCTGCACGCTCAAGCTCTTGCACCGCTTCCATCACTACGTCACGCACGCGTGGATCCATCCCACTTCCAAAGTACTCCTTTGGAATTCCAAGTGTCATGCCTGTCACATCTTTTTCGATCAAAGATGGAACGGTTGTATTTGTAAGCGTTGCTGATGTTGAATCTTTTGGATCATACCCCTCGATCGCTTGAAGCATGATCGCAGAATCCTCTACGGTATGAGTAATTGGACCGATCTGATCAAGACTTGATGCAAGCGCGATAAGCCCATAACGAGAAACCCTTCCATAGGTTGGTTTGAGTCCAACAATTCCACATAATGCTGCTGGTTGGCGTATTGATCCACCTGTATCCGAGCCCAGTGCTCCAGGGACAAATCCTGCAGCGACAGCAGCCGCAGACCCTCCGCTTGATCCTCCTGGAACTTTCGTCTTGTCCCATGGATTCATCGTTGGACCATGATGGGATGTTTCCGTCGATGACCCCATGGCAGCGTCATCCATGTTTGTTCCCCCGATCAAAACGGCCCCAGCCTGTTTGAGACGATCAATAACGGTTGCATTGTAAATTCCAATATGTCCTTCAAGAATTTGAGCGGCAGATGTAACCTCCCACCCCTGAACCAACATATTGTCTTTGATGCCAATTGGAATTCCAGCAAGAGGACCGAGTGATTCTCCCAAAGCCCGTCTTGCATCAATAGCTCTTGCTTCATCAAGTGCAGATTCTGATACTGAGATGAATGCATGAATAGATTCATCTTGCTCAGATATTCGATCAAGATAGTTTTGTGTAAGCGCCTCAGCGGTCATTTCTCCGCTTGCGAGTTTCTCACCCGCTTCTTTGATTGTCAGTGTTGATACATCCATACTTATTCTGTTCGATTAGAAAATACGGCCTGCACTTTCAATAGATCTCCTTCACGCTCTGAAAAGTTCTCGATCGCCAGACGACGAGTCTCTGCATCACTTTCCTTAACGACATCATCACGAAATACATTTACCCCCCCTGCAGCGTGCTGGAACTCAGGAACATCATCTGTATTCAATTCTTGAAGTTTCTCGACGTACCCTAAAATAGAAGCGAGATCCTCTTGATACTGCTTAAGCTCTTCCTCATCAATATGGAGTCTGGAAAGCTTTGCAATTTGTACGACGTCTTCTTTTGAAAATTTCATATGTTTACGAAAGCATAGCGATAAACTCGCTCTCCGACAAGGTCGGGATTCCAAGCGTATTCGCTGTTTCTAATTTAGACCCTGGATTGAAGCCAACCACGACAAAATCTGTCTTTTTACTTACAGATCCTGCCACTTTTCCTCCTGCTAACCGAATCATCTCTTTTGCCTCGTCTCGACCAAGTGTTTCAAGGGTTCCTGTGACCACAAACGTCTTTCCTGTTGCGTGTGTTTGAGTACTCACCTGTTTTTGCTCCCCAACCTCCACCCCATGCGTAAAATAACTTGCAACAAGGCTCTGGTGATGTTCCTCTTCAAAATAGTCGCGAACACTCTTTGCGACAACATCTCCAATTCCTTCTAACACCATGAGCTCTTCAAGTGAAGCACTCATGATATTTTCAAGAGTCCCAAAATGACTCGCAAGATCGATGGCAGTTTGTTCTCCGACATTCCGTATTCCAAGCGCAAGAATAAATCTTGGAAGAGCGATGGACTTATGTTTTTGAATCTCCTCTACAAGCTTTTGTGCGGAGAGTTCTGCAAATCCCTCGAGTCCAATCACATCACCAGGTTGCAGGACAAATAGATCTGCTGGAGTACTGATAATACTGTTCTCCAGTAACGCAGCGATTGTTGACGGTCCAATTCCATCAATCTCAAACGCCCGTACGGCATGAAGAGTTGCTTCTCGATCCTGTACAAAACACGTTGGATTTGTACAATAAATCGCAACCTCTCCCTCACCTCTTTGCGCTCTGCCTCCACACACAGGACAAGATTCTGGAGGAATCGTTTTTTTTGCACCGACTGGACGAAGTTTTCCAATCACTTCCTTAATCTTTGGAATAATATCGCCTGCCTTGTACAAAATAACGGTATCCCCTATACGAACATCAAGACGCTCGATCTCATCAAGATTATGAAGTGAGGCATGTTGTACGGTCGTTCCACCAATCCATGTAGGTTCCACCACCGCAACAGGCGTGAGTGCTCCTGTGCGCCCAACTGTCCATTGAATCTCGAGAACGATTGTTGTTGATTCTTCTGCGGGAAATTTCCATGCAACGAGTCCTCGTGGAGTCTTTCCAACCACTCCAAGATTCACGTACATTTGATTATGATTCACACGCACAACCATTCCATCCACCCAATAATTGAGACCGTCACGTTTTTTCTGTAAATACTTCCAATGGGCTTCAACAGTCTCAACCGAATCAAATACCTGTGATTCCGGAGCTGGTTTAAATCCAAGTTGGGTTAAGATGTTCCATTCTTCTGTCATGGATGTCTGACCAAAATCAGCATCCAAATCCCATGCAATAAAAGCAAGTTTTCGTCCTGCAGTGACCGCGGGATCAAGTTGACGAATCGACCCAGCTGCAGTGTTACGAGGATTCGCAAAGATAGGCTTCCCTTCTTTTTCGAGTTGTCGATTCAGTTCCTCAAATGCATGAACGGGAAAATAGATTTCTCCTCGCACTTCTACACGATGAGGGATCTTCTTTCCTTGAAGCTTCCGTAAAGACAACGGAATCGACTGAATGGTCTTAATATTTTGAGTCACGTTCTCCCCAATCTTTCCGTTCCCACGTGTCGCAGCCGTTTCAAGCAGTCCATCGAGATACACAAGGGACACCGCAAGCCCATCGAGCTTTGGCATACAAAACAACGGCCACGCTGATTCTCCCCCAACCTTTTCCAACCGTTTCACCCACGCCTCAAATTCCTCCTGTGAAAAAACATCTTCCATGGAAAGCATCGGGCGCGCATGAATAACCTTTTCAAACTTTGGGAGTGGTTCACCTCCCACGCGCTGAGTTGGAGAGTCTGCTGTGATGAACTCAGGAAACTGTTGCTCTAACTGATACAATTCATGCTTCAAAGAATCCAGCGCCGCATCGGACATCGTTGCTTGATCCAGAACATGATACTGATATCGATGCTCCGCAATCACTTCTCTTAATTGTTCAATGCGTACATGTGCCTCAGACTTGGTCATAGAAAAAATCCTAAATACCAATCAATCATCGGCTGACCGATGATTAGTGTTAATACAGTTGCAACGGCTAAAAATGTGCCAAATGGAACTTGCGTCTTTCGTGTCACAACTTTTGAGACAAGTAAACCAACTCCAATGAGCGCCCCAAGAACGTAGGCAAGAAACAATGCAACAAACCCTTGTTCAATCCCGAGCATAAACCCCATGAGCGCTCCCATGCGGATATCTCCTCCACCAACCCACACCCCTTTTGAAATCGTGAACTGCAACCAGAAGAATCCCCCAATCACAAGACCCCCAACAAGCACAGACCATCCAGGAATGACTCCTAACCAAAGATTCGCAAGGACAGCAAAGATCATTGCAGGAATGGTAAATCGGTCAAGAATGAGCATGTGACGAAGATCATAGACAAAAATAAGGACAAGATAACTTACAAAGACCCAATTTCGAAACAATAAAAGCATCATGTCTTGTAATCCAAGGTTATAGGGAATATTCCAATCTATCGTGAGATACATCAAAAGAAACAACATCCCCGTTGCAAGCTCCACAACAGGATATTGCCATGACACAACAGACTTACATGATCTACATCGCCCCTTGAGACGAAGATAACTTAAAATCGGTACAAGATCTTGCGCACCAATCGATACCTCACAAGTCTGACATTTTGACCGTCCACGCACGATTGATTCATCTTCGTGGGTTCGAAAAATGGCCACATTCAGAAAACTCCCAATACACACACCGACGATAAAAATAAACAAAGGAATCCAAAACATATAGGTCTATTATAGCATCTTCAATCAAAAACGAGGCTATTGCCCCGTTTATTTCTTATTTTGCTGCTTGAGACGTATCCACATCTCTTAGAAACTCTCCACCCCCTTCTCCTTCCTCTTTTATTCGATCAATTGCATCAATAATCAAACGCAGATTTGCTGGTTTTACTCCTTCAGATTTGGCGTTTGATGGAAGAGTGCCAATCGCTTGCATGAGCGTTGTCCATTCAGGGGACACTACATCTTTCTCACTGGCATGCTCCATGCGCAAATCATTTAATTGCCCCCAAACCTGATCATAAATTGCCATCAACTCATCTGATTCATCACCCGCTTCCATTCGAGCTTCGAGTTCTTTCACTTGCTGTTCAAGAGGTCTCATGCGTTTACTGTGCTCCATTTTCTGCCTCTCAATTTTGTCTTTACGAAAAAATGGTTCCGCACGCCCTAGGATCTCTCGCAACATATTATTCACTACAAATTCCTGCTTCCATTCCGTCAGGGGTGGCGCAGTTTACTCCAGCCTGAAGTCCAACAGGTGTAAGTCCATTCTCGAGTTCAAAATGGATCACGTACGATTCTCCCTCTTGAAGGGCCGTATAACAAAACGCGCGCCTGGATGGCTCACCACAGGTGACAATACCATCTAAACCATCTTCATATGTTTCTGGAACAACGCGCAAAAAGACGGATTCTGCAACAGAACAATCAACTGCAAACCCATCAGATCCAAGGCAGGTACTCTGTGAGACATCTCCCAATGGAAGAAGTTCACCTACAGGATACGCATTCGTTTCGTTGAAGTAGTCTTCAAGAGCAGACTGAAGTAAGCGCACATTAGAAAGTCGTGTCGCATCACGTTGCTTTGACCGAGCTGAATTCACTGCCACCGCTGCCATCACTCCAACAAGTGCAATAATCGCAATAACGACTAATAACTCAACAAGCGTAAATCCTTTTTGTGTTTTCATACGGATTTTTTTTCCTCTAATAAACGTTTTACCTTTTTGACTGCTTCGGCTGGGACAAAATGCCCTTTTAGAAGATAACTATCGACTCCCGCATCCATCGCCAACAACATCGTCTCACGATCTCCTAGATCTGTCAGTGCAATCTGCAGTACCTGAGTCGTTTTTGGATTCTGCCTCACACGCTGAAGGAAGGCAAGAGACTCATCAAGTGGGTTTAGATCCATGATAATGACGTCTGGAACCTCTCGCTCAAGTCGTTTATCTGCATCCCCAATTGTTTCTTCAAGAGCAACACTCCATCCAGCTGACTCGAATCTGTTGGCGTAAATCCCACCGTAAAAGGCATCCTGATCAATCATGAGTAAACTTTTTTTTGCCATATTAATCCATTTCTCTCATTGCGAGTCCAATTGCCACACTCATACGAGGTCCAATTTCTTCTAAGACACTTGCAAGGTCTTGTGGAAACAACACGCGTGCCCATGGATCACCTCGATACACATTCATATTCAAAACTGTTGCTAAATACTCAGGAATCCGAGGGAGATGTGAAGATCCACCCGTCAGGACAATTTTTTCCACCTTTTTTATCTGAGCAAGCTCCATGCTTGCATAGAGCTGGAAGGCAAAATTAATCTCATTCACAAGTGGAAGCATCAGGACTTCAAGCACCTTTGGAAGGTCCCCTGCCAACCCAGATCCTCCCGCAGAAACCGTTCCTAAATCTCGTTTCATTCGTTCTGCATCTTCTTCTGGAAGATCCATTTGTTGCATCAGGGCTCGTGTAACCGTATCTCCTCCAAGATTGATTGAACGTGAAACAAACGGAATCCCTGCCTCAACAACCATGAGCGTTGTTCGCTTAGATCCAATATCAATAATCATGATCGCCCCCTTATCCTTTCCGACTAAAGATCGGATAAGCGCAAGAGATTCTGTGTCGATTGCTTGAAGATTCAACTTTGCCGTCTTGAAAATTTCAATGTATTTCTGAATGAACGTTTTCGCCGAACCTGTGACAAGGGCACGGAACTGTTTTGATTTCGCTTTTGGTTCTTCAGGAGTCTCTGCTAATGTCTCATCCTTTTTCCCCTTTTTTTCTTTTTTCTTTCCTGTGTCAGTCTTCTTCTCATCATCTAGAAACGTTGTCTGCAAAATCATTTCAGACAGAGGAAGTGGGGCTAATTTTGCAATCTCCGCATCAACAACAGCTTGTCTTTGTCGTTTATCTTTAACGTTTGTTAAAGAAAGAATTGACGTAAACACGTGAGACGTTGGTAACGCAACCATGGTCGCTGTCGATTTTGTCCCTGCTTCCCTACACACACGCGCAAGGAGTTCTCCTGTTTCTTTTGGTAGATCAAACAAAGTCTCCCCAGCTTGCGCATTTGGAAGCTCTGCATACCCATACGTTAAGAGTACGGGCCGCCCTTTCTTTGCTTCGAATTCGACAACCTTAATACTACTCGCACCAATGTCGACTCCAAGAAAACTGTTTGGCTTTTTTTTTCCGAACAAGCCCATAGATACTCTTAGTATATCACAGTTAACACATCTGGTTATCCAGACAGATGTTCACCAATGCATCTGCTTCCGTATTTTTTTCGCGACGAATATGTGTAAATGTGACTTGATCAAATGCATGTAACAGATTCTTCACCTCTAAGAATCTTTTTGCAATCTCTGGATTTTTGACTTTGTACTCTCCTTTTAGTTGTTTCGTTGCAAGCTCAGAATCCATAAATAAAGAAACATGTGTTGCCCCAAGTTCCGCAGCACGTTCAAGCCCAATAATAATCGCTGTATATTCGGCTTGATTGTTTGTTGTTCTTCCAAGATATTTCATCACCTCTGCAAGCACTGTGCCATCTGGCAACTTAATCACGGCCCCTGAAGCTGCTGGCCCAGGATTTCCACGTGATCCTCCGTCTGTATAAATGTGTACTTCCATATATTATAACAATTGTAGATCAACAATGCGTATCTGTAACGATCGATTTCCATTCCACTCATTAACTTGAATTTCAAACACAATATCGATCGCACATCCGAGTGTAAGTTTTTGAGTCCATTCTCCGAATCGAAACCCAATGGCTTCCACGCGTTTACCCGTTTGTGACTCAAGCCCGAGCTTAAGATGTGCGCCCTCCTTTCCTACCGTTGCAAAAGAAGACACGTGAACCTGTCGAGATACGAACAGAGGTGTTGCATTCCCTGATCCAAATGGTCGAAATTTCTGCACGGCATCGAATAGCTCCCAAGAAATATCCTCTAGAGAGATCTGTGCATCCGCTTGAATTGTAGGCTCCAAGGTCTGTGCATCAATGTGCTCAGCCGCATAGCGTTTCATCATCTCAACTGCGTGCTCGAACCGTTCATTCCCATGAGAAGAGAACCCACACGCTTGAGGATGTCCTCCAAATTTATCTAAGTAATCCTTAGCGTGATGTAATGCTTGTGTAATATCAAACCCTTCAATACTTCTCCCTGAGCCTACGTATCGATCTCCCTCTTTCCCTACAACAAACACAGGGATTCCAAAATCTCCCAATAATTTTCCTGCAACAAGTCCAACAAGTCCTGCTCCCCACCCCTCCTGAACAGCTACAAGGAGAGATAGTCCTGTCACATCCCCTAATTGCGCCTTTGCTTCAAGATACATTTCTTGAGACGCTTTTTGGCGCTCTACATTAATCTCTTGGAGTCGCATCGCAAGCTTCGAAGCCTCAACTTCATCCTCTTCAATTAATAACGCAAGGGCTTCTTGTGCGTGCGTCATGCGTCCCGCCGCATTCAAACGTGGTCCAATCTGAAATCCAATAGAAACGGTATCAAGTTCTCCCAGCGTTGATCCTGCGACATCTAATAATTTTCGAATTCCAATTCTTCGTGTCTTGTTTAAGACACGAAGTCCATAGGTTTCTAATACGCGATTCTCCCCAGTAAGCGGCACAACATCTGTTACGGTAGCGATTGCAACAAGATCTAGAAGCCACTTCTCAAACCCTTCAGGTAATTCTGCTCCTTGCGCACGCGCTTCAGATATTAATGCACTCGCGAGTTTGAACGCGACCCCCGTTCCACATAAATACTTATTTGGAAATGTTTCCCCTGGAACTTGCGGATGGATCAAAGTGGCATCTGGAAGCTCGACAGGCATGGCATGATGATCACAAACGATTGTATCAATCCCAAGTTCTTTTCCTCGATCGATCGCTGATTTGTTCGAGATTCCACAATCGACCGTAATCACGACGGTTGTTTTGTCATGTGAAGATAACTGTTCAATTGTGGGAATAGAAAGTCCATACCCTTCCTTTTCCCGATGTGGGATATATGTCGTAATTTTTGATTCATCAAATCCAAAACTTCGACACACATCTCGCAAGGTGATAAACAAGACCGCTGTTCCACACGTTCCATCCGCATCGTAATCTCCATGGATTGTAATCACTTCCCCCTCATTAAGTGCACGAAACACCCTCTGCACAGCGGTGTGCATATTAAGAAAGAGTGCTGGATCATAGGTGTCTCGACTCCAATCAGGTCCAAGAAACACATCCATTTGTTCTTGTGATTGTTGCCCTCGATTCCAGAGCAATTGCAAAACAACCCGATCGAATTCCGGAAATTGTTTTTGAATCTCAGACGTAATTGGCTCTGCAATGAGCCATTTTTTTGGCACGGAGGGGAGAGAGAAAAATTAGAGACTGAAACCTACTGCAAAACTAACCATCACCATACTTAGAATCACCATTGTTCCAACAACTGCCCAAAATGCACGAAGCGCGTTTTTTTTCATAGTTAAGAATCTCTTTTAAGAACTTTTAAATACACGTCTGTCGGGATATTTACTTTCCCCTTCCCCATTGCCGCCATGCGAGCCTTTCCTTTCTTTTGTTTATCAAGCAGTTTTCGTTTTCGTGTAACATCTCCCCCATACAATCCCGCCGTCACATCTTTTCGCATCGCAGAAATGCGCTCGGAGGCCACAACTTTTCCTCCAATAGACGCTTGAAGTTTAATCACAAAATTCTGACGAGGAATAGTCTCTTTTAAAACTTTTGCAATTCGACGTCCTGCACGCTCCGCCTCATCACGATAAACAAGTGTGGAAAAGGCATCAACAGGTTCTTCTGCCACCATCATATCAAGTTTCACCACATCTGCCTCACGATAATCGATAAGTTCGTAATTGAGTGAAGCATATCCTGCAGAAATGCTTTTCAACTTATCGTAAAAATCAACAATGATCATGGCAAGAGGAATTTGATAATGCAAAATCGCGCGATCTCCTGAGAGATACTCCGTTGTTTCATAGATTCCACGACGCTCTTGCAGTAACTGCATGATGACACCGATGTATTCCGTTGGAGAAACAATATCAATTTTAACCCAAGGCTCTTTCACGTACTCAATGAGTGAAGGATCCGGAAGCTCAAGAGGACTCTTAATTCGGATATTTGTTCCATTTCGCAAATACACTTCATACGCGACAGATGGCACGGTCACAACAAGATCGATATGGAACTCACGCTCAAGACGTGCTTTCAAAATTTCCAAGTGAAGCATCCCCAAGAGTCCGCATCGAAATCCAAATCCAAGAGCTGGGGAATGTTCTGATTCATAGACAAGCGCTGAATCATTCAACTTCAAACGTTCCATCGATTCCCGAAGCCGATTAAAATCATCTCCTTCTTCTGGAAACACTCCAGCAAAGACCATAGGCTTTACCTCTTTGTATCCAGGAAGCGCGTTCGGAAGATGCTCTGCTGGGACCGTAATCGTATCTCCTACGCGACATCCATTTATTTCTTTGAGTCCTGTTACAATGTACCCAATCTGACCACACTCAAGTGTTTGAACACCCTTAAGTCCATTGGGGGTAACGGCTCCTGTTTCCAACACTTGAATATCAAAGCCTGTGGCAATCATTTTAATCCGCTTTCCTTTTTCAATCGCACCATCCACCACACGCACATACGCCATGACTCCTCGATAGTCGTCATAAAACGAATCAAAAATAAGTGCGCGCACGGGTGCGGAAATATCTCCCGTAGGACAAGGGATACGTTTTATGATTGCCTCCAAAAGTTCAGGAACCCCTTCCCCTGTTTTCCCACTCACCGCTAAAATTTCTTCAGGCTTACATCCAATGAGCTGAACGAGTTCTGCTGTGCGCGCTGGGACATCTGCGTTTGGAAGATCAATTTTATTCAGAACAGGAATAATTTCCAGATTCTCCTCCATTGCCAAGTACAAATTTCCAATTGTTTGAGCCTGAACACCTTGCGAGGCATCTACAAGCAGAATTGCTCCCTCAACTGCCGCAAGAGATCGACTCACTTCATACGTAAAATCAACATGCCCAGGAGTGTCGATCAGGTTCAACGTGTGGTCCTTATAGACCATGCGAGCAGGCGCGAGTTTTATAGTAATTCCCTTTTCACGCTCGAGATCCATCGAATCTAAAATCTGCGCCTTCATGTTGCGCGCATCCACAGATCCAGTCATTTCTAAAAGTCGATCCGAAAGGGTCGACTTCCCATGATCAATGTGAGCAATAATGCAAAAATTCCGAATATGAGATTGATCCATAACGCAGGCATGGTAGCGCATCTCGATGTTATTGAAAAGAACAAAGTACTATATTTCAAACGAAATTCTCTCTGACTGTTAATTTCCTGACAGTTTTATTTCTATACAACTCCATTTTCTGAACCGATACTTATTCGAATTTGCTCTTGGAGCAAAGATTCATATTTTTCTTGACGTTTCTCAGCTACTACTAAAGCACTTTCAACCCTTCTTTTAGCTGCGTTTAGTTCCGGGATATCTAAAGCATATGTAATATCTCCCCCTTGAGTAATAACTCTTGATCTTCCATTTACTGTGACAGCCTTGTTTTGCCCAGTTATCATCCATTCTATGGCTCTTTCCGCATCTTTTAATAAACCAATGTTCCCAATTGCTGTCATCGCAAGTTCTTGTAGTTCATTTTTTTCCAGTGAAATTAGTTGACCTTCTCGAAGTGCATTTGGAACATCTTCAAGGAACTGAGCTTCTAACCCCAAGAGTGATCTGTCTCCATCCGATATTCTATGTAAGATACCTTGCACTTCCATAACATAGGCTTTTGCATCATCAAGGTCATTTTGTGTAGGTGTATATTCAAATTGCTTACTTGATTCTTTTAAACCTTCTGGATTTTCTTCCTTCTCTTTTGAGGAATCAGTGCTATATTCTTCCATAAAATATCTATCTCAAGTTAATTAATAACATGCTCACTTTGATAGTCTGGAATAAGTACCTCTGTTTTTAGTGTCTCTCGTAAATGCTTAGCAAATGGTTCCTTTGATTCAGGGTCGCCGTGCACCAAGAAAATTTTCTCTGGTATCTTTCCGTCCACTGGCGTGATCCAACGCGTTAATTTATCCATATCACCATGGGCAGAAAAAGCTCCGATCGCACTCATCTTTGCATGTACATCTACCTCTGTTCCATAAATACGCACCTTCTTTGCTCCATCGAATAACTTTCGACCGATGGTTCCTCGCGCCTGATATCCAATAATGAGCAGATGATTATTCTTGTCTGGGAGATACCGAATAAGATGATGCATAATTCGGCCACCTGACATCATTCCAGATCCTGCGATGATAATTTTCGGCGACGGAGAATCATTAATTGCCTTAGATTCAGAAACGCTTAATGTTTCACGCAAATTCGGAAAACTAAAAAAGTCATTATCCGGCTCACTTAAAATAGGGACATCAAACTTCAGATACTGTTTGTAGTGTCTATACAGAGCTGTGGCTTTTATCGCCATCGGACTATCAAGATAGATTGGCATCTTCGTTTTCAATTCTCCTAACAACAACCGATCAATCTCATAAAGCAACTCTTGTGTGCGTTCAATTGAAAAGGCGGGAATCATCAAAACACCTCGATGATGAATCACTCCTTCAATGGCTTCTTTTAACATACTCGCACGAGTCTCCACGCCTTCATGCTTTCGATACCCGTAGGTGGATTCGCAAATAACCACATCGGCTCTTGAAATAGGTTCTGTCTCAGGCAAGATGGGAACATCATCGTTTCCAATATCCCCTGAGAAAATCACACGCTTCCCTTCTCCCTCCACAGAAATGTACGCAGAACCCAAGACGTGCCCTGCTTCATGAAACATCGCCTTTACTCCTGGGGCTATATCAATCTGCTGATGATACCCAACACCTTTTACTTGCTCAAACGCTAAGGTGAGATCTTCTAGCTCGTAGAGAACCGGGCTTCCACATCTTTTCGCATCCTCTTTCATGATGTGATGCGCATCTTCTAGAACAAGTTTTGTAAGACCGACACAGGGCTCAATCATGAAAATCGTGCCACGAAATCCTTCTTTAACTAATTTTGGAAGACGTCCTGTATGGTCCGCGTGTGGATGAGAAACAAAAACCATCTCGATCTCCTTCGGATCAAAGCCAAACTCATCATGGTTCTTACTTCCACACATTTGTTCTCCTTGAAACATTCCGCAATCAAAAAGAATTTGATGATTCTTTCCATTCGTATCCTTGACCTGCAGTCGATGGCATGACCCTGTAACTCCTGGTGTGGCTCCGTGAAAAGAGACTTTCATAGGCTACTCCAATGTTGCTTTATACTCTTGAAAACGTCCGCGCATCTGCTCCTCGAGATCTTCCGTTCCTGCGTCATCATGAATCTCCCCGACACGTCGATGTCCCTCAATCACTTCTTCAACCATTCCATTATACGCTCCTTCTTCCGCCACACCTTGTTCGTGACAACGAGCCACAACTTCTTTGAAAAGATCTTCTGGTGTATACGAGAGATTCGTGTCAGTCATACATTTTTTCCAATCGATAATTAAGTACAGAAAGAACAGCCGAAATCGTTATAACACCTTGCGAGGTTAAGCACACAAGACACCAGGTCTGAAGAACAAATGCTTCAATCCCTGAAAGATAGAGAGCAAAGCCAAATCCTCCTAATGACGCCAAAAGAAGAAATAGAGATGTCCCCTGATCTTCTGGATGCTTCATTTTTAAGAGTGTCGCAACAAGGAGAAAGAAATAGCCAATGATTCCCATGACAGCGACAGGGATCCCGAATATCTCTGAATACGGCCCTTGATTCACCACGTCACAGTTAAACGTTTCATTCAGATTGCAAAACGCACCAGCAGTAAATCCTTCCTTATGTAACAAAGAATACACAGACAAAAGAACTCCACATAATGCAAGAACGGCAATCCATTGAATATAACGTTTTGAAGCATTCTTCATACTATTCAAGAAGTGGCAATTCGCATCCAGACTTGGTTGCGAGCGTTTCTAAAGATTGTTCTCCTCCTAAACGGGTCCCATCCCCGAGCTCCCATGTTGGATATCCCTCAATGCCCGCATCCTGACAGGTTTGATTCATCGTCCGAGCCGCTGTTGAACACTCAACATAATCCACTTGATCGAATGCGCTTCCAAACAATTCCTTTTGATTCTCGCAATGCGGACACCACCAAGCTCCATACATTGTTACCCCATTTTCTGTAAGACATTGAGCAAATGCACTATAGGGAGAAAGAGCGCTTTCCTCTGTTGAATCTTTCACTGCAAAAATAAGAAGACCCACAACAACAATAACCGCGGCCCCATAAAGATAATACGAAGATTGTTTCCCATGTTTCATATGATTTCATTATACTTGATTGAAATGGATATATCGAGTAGTCTTTGTCCGTTATGGAACTTAACTGGGCAAAAATCCCTCAACCTATCATTGCGCTCTCCCCCATGGCTGACATGACGGACTCGGCTTTTTGTCGTGCGGTAAAAGCGGTGTCTCATGGTGGAACCGGCATGAACGGGATTGGAGCCCCTATCGTTTTTCGTGAAATGGTAAGCGCAGAGGCAGTTGTGCGAGGAAACGACAAAACACTCAACATGACGGATATCCACGAAGATGAGCGTCCAATTGTTCAACAACTGTTTGGGAGTGATCCTGCCACCATGGCAGAAGCCGCACGTATTATTGCGGAACAACATCACCCAGAGGGGTTCGACATAAACATGGGATGTCCCGTGTATAAAATCGTTCACAACTTCAACGGGGCAGCACTGATGAAGGAACCAGAGCTTGCAACAAAGATCATTAAAGCCATCAAAGCCGTCACGGACGTTCCACTCTCGATCAAAATCCGAACAGGCTGGGATGACCCACGCGAATGTCTCGAGTTTTCAAAAGTAGTCGAAGAAGCAGGGGCTGATCTCATTACACTCCATGGTCGGACAAAGGCACAGGGCTACTCGGGACAGTCTGATTGGGAACAAATTGCCGAAGTTAAGAAGGGATTATCAATTCCTCTCCTTGCCAACGGGGATATCCACACACCTCCATTGACTTTGGAAGCACTTAAAACAACCGGGTGTGATGGAGTCCTTATTGCCAGAGGGGCGCTTGGGAATCCATGGATCTTCCCTCAAATTGAAGATCTTCTTGCCGGACGAGAGGCCAAACCCATTTTCCTCGAGGAACGCATTCGTGTCGTGAAACAACATTTAGACTTTCACATTGAACAATATGGAGAACGTGGAGTCGTAACGT
>JABMNY010000012.1 GCA_013204385.1 Candidatus Uhrbacteria bacterium | reverse complement strand
GTAGCTCAGTTGGTAGAGCAATGCTTTCGTAAAGCAGAGGTCGGCGGTTCGAATCCGCCCAGTGGCTCCACCGAGCTGAGCTCGGTTGAATGTGCAGAAGGCAAAGCTGAGCTTTGCCGAGATTCAACCGAATGATGGAAGCGAAGGTAGTCGAGCTGAGCTCGACAGCATCCGCGCTCAAGTTCGGAAGCGAAGGCGATCGAGCTGAGCTCGACAGCGTTCCCTGTTTTGATCAAATGAATTGTTTATAAACATCCTCGTGAAAACGGGGATGTTTTGTTTTGAAATAGAAAAACCGCGACCGTGAAGAAGCGATTCTTCATCGAACGCGGCTACGTCGTGACGACCATCCCGCAAGGAGCGTTGAGGATGGCGTGTTCGACCCATTCAGGAAGGTGGACATCATTCCTGGAGAACCAGGTGAGAACTTCCTCCTCGTGTGTCATCCTGCTCTCTCGCAGATCTTCCATCTTGAACTGAGGACCACGGTCCACGCCGACTCCTGCGACACTGAGGTGGCGAGGTTCGACGAGGATGTTGTCATTCTCGTCCAGGCAGTAGACCACGAGGAGAGGTCCTCGGGTCTGGCTGGGGAAGCCGTCGAGGCAGATGCTATGCGACACGACGGCCTTGAAGCCGTCATCACTCTCATGCATGGGCTTGCCCATTTCGGAACGTGCTGTTGCGAGTTTGTGCTCTTCTTCCTGTGCTCTGGTCATGGAATCTCCGTCTGGTGGGTTGAAACCAGGGACTAAGAGTACAGGCAAAAGTCGATTTTGTCAACCGATTGTTCATGACAAGTAAACACTTCTCGCTTGTTTAGAAGTATTTTTTTGAATGAAGTTACGCGTTCGTTATTATTAAGACATTTATACACTTGTGAACGACTCTTTTGGAAGGTATCATGTAGAGGAATTATGCCTATCTCATTAAGAACCGTTTCATTAATCTCGATTCTTTTTTTCTTCTGTTTCATTGCGCCTGCGTTGGCGCAGGAGTTAGAAGTGATTGTTGAGACGCAGTTTGATGCAGAAACAATCGTAAAGGGATACACACTTGAATCTTCAGACGGAATAATGCGATTAGGAATTCGACCTGAGACATTAAATGTTTCCACACGTGTCGATATTAAGACACTCGACCCATCTGTGATGGGAGAGACTCTTGAATCGTTCGCAGAAGCTCCTGACGACGAAGTGACGACGCGTTCGCTCTTGGGGAATATTTATCTCTTTGATATCCTGAATAAAGAAAGTTACGACGGAACAGATTTCTTTTTTCTCGAGATAAAGTATCCAGAACAAGAGGAAGAAGATCATCGATTGCATGGGCGCAGAAAAATCTTTTTCTATAATGCCGTGACAGAGAACTGGGAAGAGCTTCCAAGTACGGACAATGTAGAAACACAGTCAGTCCGCGCACTTATCCATCTTCCGTATGCACGTTTGGCGATATTTGAGGATCACGTTCCAGAAGTAGGAGAAGCAAGCTGGTATGCGTACAGAGGATGTGATTGTGCAGCATCTCCAGATTATCCAAAAGGAACGTATCTTGTTGTGACGAGTGTCAGTGATCCTGAGAAGTCTGTAACGGTTGAGGTAAATGACTATGGACCGGATCGTTCTATACATCCAGGAAGAATTATCGATTTAGATAAGGTCGCTTTTGCAAAATTAGCATCGCTTGGACTGGGTGTGATCGATGTATACGTAAAATTACTCCAATGATCCGCTTCAAAAATGTTTCAAAGTTCTATCCTCCCAATGTTGTTGGAGTAGAAGGGGTTAGTCTCCATGTAAAACCAGGAGAATTTGTTTCGATTGTGGGAAGGAGTGGAACGGGAAAATCCACGCTCGCCAAGTTATTATTTGCGGAAGAGCGTCCATCTCGCGGAACAATTGAGATCGGAGGGTGGGATATTACGCATATCAACGACCGAGACATTTCATTATTGCGGCGCCAAATCGGGGTCGTATTTCAAGATTTTAAATTGCTTCCAAAGAAAACGGTTTACGAAAATGTTGCGTTTGCTTTGCAGGTGGCGGGGGAGCGTCCACGACGAATTCGTGATGTCGTCCCCAAGGTTCTTGAAATTGTGAATCTCGCAAACAAGACAGATCGGTATCCTCGACAATTGTCAGGAGGAGAACAGCAACGTGTTGCCATTGCTCGGGCCCTGGTTCATTCTCCACGAATCTTGATCGCAGACGAGCCAACAGGGAATCTAGATACGCTCAATTCCCGAGAGATAATGGATCTGTTGACAAAGATTAATGAATTTGGAACAACCGTGGCGTTGGTGACGCATGATCGTGAAATGGTAAATCGAATCAAACGTCGAGTGATTACACTTGAAGATGGAAAAATTATTTCAGATGTAGAAGAAGGACGTTATAAACTCTAGGAGGATTATGTTTGTTTCAAGTTATCGAGTTACAAAGTTCGCCTTTCAAAATTTTTGGAGAAATTTTTGGTTGTCGATTATCACCGTCAGCATGTTGTTGTTGACGCTCGTGACCATTAATATTCTGCTTGTACTGAATGTGGTGACGGATCGAGCGATTTCGCTTGTGGAAGATCGTGTTGAAGTGTCTGTCTATTTTTACGATTACACCCCAGACACAACAGTCTCCTCTGCGGTTGTGTATTTGCGAGGACTGAGTCAAGTGCGTGATGTTGAGACGGTGAGCGCGGATGAAGCCTATGAACAGTTCTTAGTTCGTCATGCAAATGACACTGAAATCATGGCGTCTCTTGAAGAAGTAGGTGGTAATCCATTTGGACCAAGTCTTGTGGTGAAGGCGCACGCAGTCGAAGATTTTGATGTGATTATAGACGCACTCGACAATCCTCAATTTCGCGATGCTATTCGCGAGAAGGATTTTTCTGACTACCAAAGCATTGTGGAACGTATTCGATCCACAACCGATCGCATGCGATCATTTGGGAT
>JABMNY010000011.1 GCA_013204385.1 Candidatus Uhrbacteria bacterium | reverse complement strand
GTGTCTTACCAGATCTCCTTGTAGGAATCTACGAAATTACAAAAACACGACTCTTACGTTGGTTCAATACCCTTCACTTTGCCTTTCATGATTACTTCGTCAAACGCAAAGGAGATGTCCCTCTGTACTACGCGATCATGGCGCAAGTCGTCCTCATTGCATACCTTCAAACAAAACTTTAAAACGAGGCTAAGCCTCGTTTTTTGATACACCCACGTTCTCCAATACGGTTAATGTTTCTCTTGCTGCTTTCACCCAACTAAACTCCCCGACACGCTCCAGCCCGAGTTCACGCATCTCACGCGCTCCTTCTGGAATGAGCAAACACTGCGTAAGAGCAAACGACATCGATTCAAGATCCTCTGGATCCACATAGACTGCTGCGTCTCCCCCCACCTCAGGAAGTGCCCCGCGATCAGAAGCGATCACAGGTGTTCCCACAGCCATCGCCTCAAGAATCGGCAACCCAAACCCTTCATCAAGAGACGGATAGAGCAGGCAGGATGCACGTGCCAGGAGATGCCATTTTTCTTCCTCTGTTACAGGACCTAAAAACTGAATCACCCCGTTTGGTTCCACATCTCTCCAAGCATGATTCACTGCAATGAGTTCTTCTTCAATTTCCGATGTACGCCATCCTTTTTTTCCTGCAACAATAAATCGTACTTGAGTAGCCTGATCTGGACGACTCTGAAGGAACGCATGGAACGCACGGAACGCATTCACTAAATTCTTTCGAGGTTCAATTGTTCCTAGAAACAATACAAAATCACGATCAAACGGAAACCGTATACGTGTCTCGTCCACATCCTTCAATGCCTCATATGCCTCTTGAAGATCGACTCCTTCATACACAACGGTTGTCTTTCCTTCAGTTGCGGGAATCAATGCATGTAATTTTGTTTGTGTTGCATATGAAACAGGAAGGAGATGGGTAGCGCGCTCAAGACTTCGTGGAACAAGCACGCTGGTCCCAAAATTCTGTTGTTCAGGAAACCATTCAGGATGTTCATAAATCGACATGTCATGAACCGTGATTACACTTTTTCCAAACCATCCAAGCGGGATTTGTCCAAACGGAGAAAAGAGTACTTGTGGGCGATACAAGAAGAATCGAAATGGGAGGAACACATGACGAGAAAGAAACGAAAGTTTTGGACCAACTGAAGGAAGAAGTGTCACGTGCGCTCCAATACGAGAAAGTTGCTCTCGACGCACAGGCGAGAGACCAGGAGGAGTGGAAATAAAAAACTCATGTTCTCTCCCTTCCTGAAGCATCTGAATAATAATTGACCAACTATAATGCTCGATCCCCGCTCCACGAGAGCCATCTCTTGCACAAAGACTCGTTCCATCAATCGCAATTCTCATAGCAATTTAATTCCATGAAATATTCCTTGTGTCAGTGCAAGAACAATGATTCCGGCAAGCAATAACCCCAGGACAATGAACGGAATTGCCAAGGATCGCTTGATTTTAAACAAGACCGCTAAAACAGATCCTGTCCAAACCCCTGTTCCTGGAAGTGGAATCGCGACAAATAAAAAAAGAAAAAATGCTCCCCACGTTGAATACGCCTTCCCGTGCTTTTTTTGAAGTTTTGCAAAATGATTTTCAATAGGAGCGTTCCATCGTGGGGCATATCGAAAAAGAAATCTCATCAACGATGGGAGGAATGTGAAGACAAAAAAAAGAGGTATCAAATTTCCAAGAACAGTGCTCACGTAGGCCGTCATAGGGTCAAGCTGATACACAACCAGAGCAATCGGAAGAGCCCCACGCAATTCTGTAATGGGTAAACTCGCAAGAAGCGCAGAAGCAAAGACTGGCGGAATGGTTGAAAACACTTGAATCAGAACATCGATCATAGTGTTTGCCACTGAAATGTTTTGTACGCCCACACAGCTAATGTTTTAACATCTTGAAAGCGTCCCTGTTTTGTTTGAGACCCAAGAACCACAACGATAATATCACCAGCTCCCTCATAAGAAAAAATAGTTCCTAGACAATATCCTGCCTCTGGCAAAAATCCTGTTTTCCCTCCAAGAATATTATACGGGGACTGATCTACAAAGGACCCGAGAAGTTCGTCTGTACTCTTGATGGTATATGTCCGACCAGATGATCCTGTAATCGACACCGAAGATAACTCTGTAATTTCTCGAATCGTTTCATTTGAAAGAATGTGATCGAACATGATCGCAAGATCCGTGACCACAGAAATATTTTTTGAAGAAAGTCCTGTTGTATCATCAAACGTTGTTGTTAACATTCCAAATTCCGCTGCCACTTCATTCATTTTTGCGACAAAATCCCCCAGAGACATTCCAGATAATCGAGCGAGCGCAGCAGTGGAACTATTGTCACTTCCCACGAGACTTGCTTTCAATAGATCAAGAATTTTCACTGTCTCTCCAATCGATAAATGAAGTGTCGCTCCATACCGAATATCCTCAGATGTGAGTGTTGCAGGAGCGTTCAAGTCTGGATTTGTTTGCAAAAAAACGTATGCCGTCATGAGTTTGGTAATCGACCCAATCGACCGTGGCTCACTGACGTTTTTCTCGAATAGCACTTCATGAGAAGCCCGGTCGACGATAATAGCGCTCTGTGCACTTGTGACGACCCCCATACTTGTTGAGACAAGCTTTGTAGGAGCTACTTGTCGATTCAACGACTCAGGAAGTTTGTAGGTAATTACGTCATACGCCTCAAAAAGATCAAATGAACGTGTAGGCGCCTCAGGAAGCAAGGCACGTGCCTCAAGATCTCCCGCGTCAGCAGGAAAAAATTGAAGGAGTGCACTCGCTAAAATAAGCTGTGTAAATAATTTGATTATCATACCTCCTCACCAGGATCTAAATTCAATAGCTCTGTCACTTGCGCATTTGTTCGAAACGCTTCGTACTCAGGAAGATCTTCAAGTCGGTTGGTTCCAATCGCCCGCAAAAATTCATGACTCACTTGATAGACAGGTTGAAAGCGTTCTGGATCTTGCTCCTCCACAATATATCCTCGTATCAAAAGATTACGTAGAATAAGCGAACAATTGACCCCGCGAATTAACTCAATTTCTGGTTTGGTTATCGGACCTCGATAGGAAATGATCGTGAGTGTTTCAAGAGATGGTCGTGTCAGTGGACCAGACGCTTCTTTCTTTAGAAACTTTGCCACGTCCTCTCCAGCAAGCGCATTTGAAACGAGTTGAACCGTTCCGTTTTGCTCCATGAGATGTACCCCCGATAGTTCTGTATTAAAACGAGTGACAATATCATCAATCGCTTCTCGAACAACCTCTTCAGACAGATCTAAATGCTTTCGTAAGTCTGTCAGTTTAATGGGTTTTGCTGCCGCGAATAACACGGCTTCAATCGTTGTGGTAATCATACTTAGTCGACTCGTTTTATTTCAATTTCGTCAAAGACATTAGACTGCACAACATGAACGACGCGTTGTTTTACGAGTTCAAGGAGTGCAAGAAAGCTCACAACCACATCCACTTTTGATTTTCCTCCACTTGCAATTTGTCGGAAGGTCATATTTGCACGCGAGAGAATCACATCATGAATTTCACGCAACCGCTCCTGTACGGACACCACTCGCTCCATTGCAGCTGTCTGGAGTTTAAAAAATGGTTCGAGACGTTTAAGTAGTCCTGTAAACGCCAACACAAGATCGTTTGGTACAAGATTTGTGACAATCTCTCCTTGATCAACTTTCACGACATCTGCCTGAGCTCGTTCAAAAGACCAATTTGCCTGATTGAATCGCTCCTCAAGATGTCTGGATGCATCTACAAATTCTTTATATAAGCGCAATTGGAGCGCAAGCGTTGAAGGATCTTCTTGCTCTTGCGAAACCTTCTCAGGCAAAATCGCCTGAGACTTAATCAAGAGAAGCTTTGTTGCGACAACCAAAAAATCAGCGAGTTCTGCTAACGGAACTTCATGCGTGTCCATGTATCGCAAATACCCGTCTGTCACACTCGCAAGTGAAACTTCCGTAATCGGCAACTCTTCCCCTTGGATCAATTCCAATAAGATATGAAGTGGGCCATCAAATTGTTCAGATCGTACTTCAAACGGCATAACTAGCCCGTATTGTATCCGAAAATCCCCAATCCGCAAAGAAAAACAACGCCTCTAAATGGCGTTGTTTACTATCATTATCACGATTATTATGGTCTTAATCGTTGAACATCTCGTGGAAATAGTGTCGCTTCTTTGATGTTTGCAAGACCTAGCACGTTCTGTGTAAGTCTCTGGAGTCCCATTCCCCATCCACCTTCTGGAGGAATTCCATACTTATGCATCATGAGATAGTCCTCAAACTCTTCTGGCTTAAGCCCCTTTGCTTTAATACGCTCAATTTGTTCGTCATAGCGATTGATGCGCATACCTCCGGACACAATCTCTGAACCAAATCCAATTAGATCGAAACTGAGTGTTAATGATGGGTCTTCTGGATCGAGCGCCACATAGAATGGACGCTTTGTTTCTGGATAATGGGTAATGAAGATAAATCCGGTTCCATGTTCTTTCGGCGCCCAAACTGTCGACAACCATTTTTCTGCGGCTGGAGACAAATCAGGTTCACTTGTTTCATCAATCCCTGTTCCCTCTTTATAGATCTCCAGAGCTTCTTGAAGTTTAATACGCGGAAAACGTTCACCAAGCGGTGGGAGTGTAACACCCAACAATGCAAGTTCCGTTTTACATTCATTTTCAACTGCGCCAAGCATCGCGCGTGTGGCGGATTCCCCGTAGACCATCACATCCTCCATACTATCCACAAATCCAACCTCAAACTCTAGTTGATTGAATTCTGTGAGATGTCGAGAGGTCGCAAATTTTTCAGCGCGGAAAGAGTAAGAAACACCGTACACCCCTTCATACACTCCCATCGTAATCTGTTTATAGAGCTGAGCAGATTGGGTCAATGTCGCTTCACGCCCATAATACTCCACGCGGAAAAACTCTGCTCCTCCTTCAGAAGCGGCTCCCGCCAGAACAGGAAAAAAGATTTCGGTAAACCCCTGACCTTCCATAAATGACCGAAACCCATGTACCAATGCCGCCTGGACACGAAAAATAGCACGTTGCTTTGGATTGCGTAGGGTTACGACACGATTGTCTAGTAGCGTATCAAGATGCACGTCAACTGAATCATTATTCACCTCAACAGGAACCACGTCACGCACGGGCGACAAAATTTCAAGAGTCGTTGCCTGAATCTCTACTTCATAGGCACTGGGATCCCCGGCGGAGCCGGGCCCGGCTCCGCCGGGTTTTGATTGTTTCTTTACAACCTCGCCAGTCACTTTAATGACCGTCTCTACCTGAAGTCCTTTTAGTTGTTCAAGCTGTTCCGCTGTTAACACCACCTGCATGAGACCTGAGCGGTCACGCACAATGGCAAATCCAAACTTCGCCATATCACGGAGTCGGTGAAGCCATCCGGCCACGACAACAGATTGTCCAAGATGTTCTGGAAGTTCACTCGCAAGAATTCGATTTTGCATAGGTAGGAATGGAGACCTCTGAAAAAGTGATGGATTTCCAGAGGTCTCGATTTAAAAAGACCAGCGTTTATGCTGGTCTTTGATTTCATCTAGGTTAAATAGACAAGATTGACCAACAGCGATTGGGATCATCATTCTCATTATTATCCACACGAAGGCTCAACATTATCATAGGTAAATCTATTGTTTCTCATCCTGTCACGCGTGTCAAATCACCTAAAAGTGGATAGATCCCACGTAAGAAGAATAGCCTCCTGGAATAGTTATTTCAGTGATTTGCTTCGACTCCAGATTGAAAAGACGGTAAATATCTGAATCAAGCACATCGAGCACAAGCCAATTTCCTACCCAATCCAAGACAAAACCAGTGGTAAGATAATTCTCCTGCGTCATCGACCCTCCATCTAACTGATTAAGATAGATCTCATATTGCTGACGATCCTTGTCCCACAACCGAACAATATAGCGATCTCCTACATCTTCAAGGAGAGGATGCCCCCAGGCATGTTCTTCGTCAAACAGAACTTGCGTGATGTCTAAGGTTTCTAGATCCACCACCTGAATAGTAGACGGAGGAAGTAATTCATCTCCAAGACCCATTTCATTTGGTCGAGATTCTGTGTTGATGGTCAATAATCTGCGTGCATCAGCATCAAGACTCGAAAGAAACCACGTTCGTAATTGTGTAAGCGTATCTAATCGTCTCACCTCAAGCGTTGATAGATCGACTTGATAAATGGCAGAAACCGTCGCTTCACATGGGCAGACTTCATGAAAGTACAGATATTCCCCATCATCTACAAGAAAAGGTTCTAGAAAAAAAGGTCCTTCATACTCAGAGAGTATTGCCGGAGGAATGGTTGCAATAACGAAACCTGTTGAAAGATCTGTCACGAGAATATCTGCTTGTTCTTCAAGATAAGGAGATTCCCAAGTCACTTCAAATCGTCCATTTTCTGACCGAATCATTTCCCATTTTCCCGGTCGAACTTCCGTCACGTTGCCTTCCAAATTAAGAATTCCATCTTGCTCTACGCCATCCACAACTGAAAATCTGTGCATGATGATCTCTTTTCCAAAGACGTAGGACGTAAGACTTCCACTAGAATCAGGATCCTGAGTAAATGAAGCGAACTTTATAAGATCTTCTTGAGAGAGTGTTGTTTGATAACCTGCATCTTCTAACTCTAAACGATAAAAACTATTGGTATCCATCGACTGAAAAACCAAGTACGCACCAGATTCTATAGCTTCGTCCTCTCCTTCTAGCTCTTCCTCTTCATGCACCTCAATGGCGACAGGAATTTCTTCTAATGAAGAGCCCCACAGCAAAATACCAATTCCACCTGCAAGGACAACGACGACGAGAAAGAGAAATAATTGAAAAGATTTCATACCTATGGAGTTATTCGATTAATCATTCTTGGAAACGGAATGGTTTCGCGTACATGGTGAAGTCCACAAGTCCAAGCGACAATGCGCTCGAGTCCATAACCAAATCCTGAATGCGGGACAGAACCATAACGTCGCAGATCAAGATACCAGTCAAATGGGGCTGGATCGAGATTATGTTCGCGAATGCGCTCCATGAGCGTCTCGTAATCGTCTTCACGCTGAGAACCTCCAATGATTTCTCCATACCCTTCTGGGGCAAGAAGATCGTTGTTGAGTACACGTGTTGGATCTTCTGGGTCGCGCTTCATGTAAAACGCTTTTACAACAGCCGGATACTTCTCAAGGAAAATCGGTTTGTCGTATTGCTGTGTTAAAAGTGTTTCATCGTCTGCCCCAAGATCATCCATGTCCCCTATGTCACTTCCCATACCTCTCAACTTCGCGACCGCCTCTGCGTGCGTCATGTGCACAAACGGCGCCTGAACTTTTTCAAGCGGAGCAGTATCACGCTCCAAGACTTTTAATTCCTGTGCACAGTGCTTCAAAACGTCAGCGACAATTCGGCATATCAACGCTTCTTGGATCGCCATGTTTCCTTCGTGCTCCACGAACGCCGCCTCCGCATCCATCATCCAGAACTCTGTGAGATGACGACGTGTCTTGGATTTCTCGGCTCGGAATACCGGACCAAAATCGAATGCGCGCCCAAGACTCATGATTCCTGCTTCTAAATAGAGTTGCCCCGACTGAGCAAGATAGGCTTTGCTTCCAGATGTTTCCCCTTCCTTTGCTTCTTCGTCCGCAAAATAATCCATCTCGAATAAATCCGTTGTCCCTTCACAGGATGTTGGAGTCAAAATTGGAGTATCGAACTTGATAAATCCATTCTCGTGAAAATATTCGTACGTTGAAGTAATGATACGGTCACGCACTCTTTGCACAGCCCACTGACTTTCAGAGCGTAACCAAAGATGTCGATTATCGAGCAAGAAATCTGGGCCATGTTCTTTTTTTCCGATCGGATAGCCTTCTTCCGCAATCTGAATCGCAGTGATGGATTTCCCTTCAAGTTCAAACCCAAGAGGTGCGCGTGCATCTTCTTTTACAAGACCGCGAATAATGACAGAGGATTCTAAACGCAAACTTTCCAAAATCGCCCATTGCTCTTCAGGAAGATCTGTCTTCATATAAACCGCTTGCATCCGTCCTGTTCCATCACGAAACTGCAAAAAGAAAATCTTTCCGCTTGACCGAAAATTGTAGCACCAGCCTTTGAGTTCGACTTCTTCGCCGATGTGTTGATGAATCTGAGAAACAGTAAGTGTTGTCATAGTGAAACTAGCTTAGCACACCCCGCACGCCGACCTCAATGAGGAGGCTGGGATGACTGGAAAATGTGAAATCATAAGGGATTCTACGCTTTCATGGAATCCTTCAAGGTCTTCTGCTCGCAAACGAGGACGTAGTGACGCCTCAAATGTCGCCCCGAGTCCGAACCGAATGAGCTTCAACACTTCATCTGTCATGGGACGCGCGGTAAACCATTGTTGCTGATCACGTTGCACACAATTCAGACAGACCACTCCCCCCTTTAGCCCATGCCATTGATACTGCCCTGAGACAATCGATTCACGACACGCAAGACAATGACTCAATTCTGGACGATACCCAACTAACATCAGCAACTTCAGCGCAAACCCTCCCAACAAAAACCCAGCGCGCTCTCGAGAGATCTGCGTCTCATCATTTAAGAACGTAAGCCAATCCAATAAAAGAGTATAAATCTGCCCATCGCTCTCATCCGCGCGCGTTCCAATATCTACAAGATGAAGCGCATTTTGTGCCAGAACAAGTTTTGGAAGATCGGTATAAATTGAGGTGAACGCCTGAAGTCGATCGACTCCTGCAACAATTTGATACGCACGACCATGTACAAGCATGAGATCCACAATGGCAACCATTTCTAAGTGAGGTGTGAGTTTTGCAAGCGCTTTGTGACCTCCACGTGCTAAAAACTCCACCTTCCCGTTGTCTGGCGTGTACACACAATACCAACGATCCGACTCTTTATGATCGCGTCTTGATAAAACGATTCCAGTTGTTTGATAGATGACTGACATTATGAACGTCTAAACCAAGTTCTTAACGGCTTTAACAACACTGTTCCATAAGGGGCATTTGAGGCAAGGTTTGGTGTTCCAGTCCTAGGAAATTCCTCTTTTCCTGGGGCATAATACGTCCCAAAGAGTATATCAATAAACGGGAAGAACTGCGCAAAATTTTTATCTTGATGTTTTTCTTCAATGGAATGATGAATCCGATGCACCTGAGGTCCACAAATAAAAGGGGTAAGTACACCTAATCGAAGTCGTACGTTTGTATGTGCCATGAATAACCAAGAAGTCATAAGTACCATCGTCCAGAGGTACACCTGAACATTCACCCCGATCAACAACTGGACCGGAACTGAAATGAGAAGCACTTGAACAGGATATTCAAGCCAGTACGTACGCATGCTTGTGGTCACATTCAGCTGTGTATCCGCATGATGAAGTTCATGAATCGGCCAAAGCCAGGCAAATGCATGTTGCGCACGATGATACCAATAGAAGAGGAGATCTGAGAGAAGTATCCCGACAAGCACAAGGAGGAAGATACTCCATCCGGACGCAGAAAGGATTCTCGGTTGAAACGCAATAGTTGATGAAATGATCTTGAAACTCATCCCTCCCAAAATAAAGAAGAGTGCGATATAGCCAAAATTGCGCAAACGTCCTGAAAGGGCCTGTCCCTTCTGAGCAGGGATAATGATTTCTAGATTTGAAAGAAGAATCACCAATACAACCACAAGAGCGATGCGAATAGCATCACTCTGAACTACTTGAACCAATTGATCAATCAAGAATGTTCTCATGCTTAATACGCGTACCCATCCTTCAATCGTTCTGGATCGATGGTGCGATCAAAACACGTATATTCACTCATATGAGACCACCTATTAAAACTTCCTCCCATATCGTAATACATCATCGGCATAACCGAACGTATTTCATCATCTGTCCCGTTTGAATCAGTTGTAAACGTGGCACAGAGTTGAAAACTTAAATCATCCATCATCAGATATGTGTACACTTCCTCCGTTTCAGGATCCATTGGATTTCGATATCCGATAATATCGTCTTCGAGTGCTTCAAGATTCTCTGGAAGTGCTTCTTTATCCTGCCAGTATCCAACAACATTAGATTGAATGACTGAAAGATCTGAAACCCGTTGTTGATCAAGACGTACATCACGTTGCTTACTTGGAGTTCCAATAACGACGATACTCGCTATGATCGCCGCAACAATAACGAGAGAACTTCCCACAGCGAATCCAGTCGTCACACGTGTCTGCACGGTTGGATTACGCTTCAAATCCCAAAGTTCATACCAAAACACCGCAATGGAAACGAGCAGAACACACACCACCTTTAACGCAAAGCGTATTGTTAGTTCGCCATCAAGAAAATGATTAATGAGTGTAATCAAATCAATAATGATCGTGATCGATGCCACAAACAACATGAGATGTAAAAGCCACTTACGAATCCAGACATTTTGTTTGTCTTTATCTGCACGTAAATCCTTCCCAATAAAAATGGACATGAAAATAACAACAGGCCAAGAAACGACAAGAGCAGAAATAGCCCCTCGAATCAACTGAAACGCTCCTTCTCTGTACCAGTAATCAAGCTGGTCAGGAAATTGAATAGTGATGTACTGGAACATCACTGTAAGAAAACTGACGATCCCCACAATAAACATGGCGATCAATAAAAGATACGAAAAAACGTCCCGAGCGGAGCTTTTTGATGAATGATGTGTAGTCATATGCGTTTAGTATACGCCCTTTTTGAAAGAAACCGAAAGGATCTCATTGACGCAAGTCTCTGAATCTTCTACGCTCAAACTCCCTCGTTCACAGGAGAACGCATGCGACAGACTCAATTGGCTGGAACCGCACGCTTTGTTTGCACGACCACTGACGATGAAGCGCAACGCGATGGAACCATGACCATCTTGCAAGGCGTACAGAGTATCTTCAATGTCGTCACGATCGAAGGCCTCGGTCAAGGGAAAGTCAAGTTCGATTCTGACGGATCGTTCAAGGGTACCTGGGCCCTGAACGACCAGATTTGCGATGTGAGCGGACAAGCAAAAGGCAATCAGACGACTTGGAACGGAACCTTCACGATCCGACACGTACAGACCAGTACCATCATCGCCCAAGGATCCTTCAACGTCGAAAAAACCAGCAGATGAACTGCTTGCACGTTCTTCGAGAGCCATACGGGCTCTTTTATTTTTTCCCAGGAACCGTATCCAGTTTCATAATGCGCTTCACGACAAGAAAAATAACGAATGCCAGAATCACGAAATAGAGCGCATCTGCAACAAAGGCCCCAATCCCGAACGCAAACGGTCCAATATGCACCAAAGATTCTCTCCACCCCGTCGTGAGCAGTGGGCCAAAAAATGGCATCACAAGATTATTTACAAGACTCTTCACGAGTGTATCTGTCGCTGTCCCCATGACGAACGCAATCGCAAGAGTCATCACCTTATACTCTCTTAAAAAGACAAAGAATTCTTTTACGAACATATAGAATGATTTACTTCTTATTCTTTTTCTTAGGAATGCCGATTTTCCGACAAGACCGTTCCGCTGTTCTCTAATCATCAAAAACAGCTTTATGCGCTCGCTGTTACCTCTTCATCTTCCTCTGAATGCTCAGTGTTCTTAACTTCATTAACAGCTCGATCTTGATTCACACTCGCACGGAGTCTCCTGACACAGGGAATATCCACTCCTATTTGTCCTAAATTTGAGGCAATAGATTGAAAAGAATCAAAACCTCCTATGACAGACGAAGTGAACTCAACTGTGTTCGTTGTCGAAGCTGTTGGAATGAGTACAGCTTGTTTTGGATTCGCTTCCAATAAATCGATTCCTGTTTCTCGTTTAAGCTCGCGCAAAGCCGTCAACGCACCATATTCCGCATCTCGCTCTATCATTAATGTTGGCAAGCGGAGAATATCCATTAACGTTACCCCCTTAGAAATTTCCGTCGTAGAATCAGGGATGTGCTCGCGTGCATTAGTTAATTCTTCCTGAGCTGCTAGGAGAGAAGTTCTACGATGAGCATCAGCTTCAATGGAGTTCCTAGAAAATTGAATCTCTCTGAGTTGCGCAAACTTTTCTTGTGCGTCCTGTAATCTTGCAAATGCTTCAGAAACCGACCCAAGCGCACACCCTGCTTCTTCATCTGTTTTTACCACTCCTCCTACTCGTAAACATGTTTTAAGTATTTGTATCCCCCCTCTTTTTAATCGTTTATCCCAAAAGGCTTTTTGATCATAATTCCTCGTTGTAGAAGGAATGTATAAATTTTGTCTTAATATTTCTCCTATGGGATCATCACCATCATCGGTTCGGTCTCCATGTTCTTTAACCCCTTGTTGAGCGTGACGAAACTCGTGAGCAAGAATATGGGGTGTGATCTGAGTCACAAGAGATTTAATAGATACTTGATTGTTGTTCCAATAACAAACACCACTACTAGGGAGAGTTGGATCAATAAAGCATTCTGCTTCGGTTAAATTAAATCGCTCAAGGATATCTACTTCCATTAAGCGTCCTTCAGGTGACTCATAGATCAACACATACTTCTTTAAAGAACAATGTTCCTTTTCCTGATCCTTTGCTCCAACTTCTGCATATCCTCTAACCGTTTTCTCCAGAGCATACTCAAGCGTAAAGCCAATCCGCTGTGAGGACCCTTCCTGTTCAAGCGACTCCCAATCAATGAGATCATGGTGCACCTCCATAATAATCCCAATCACTGATCGCGTTAACTCTTTGTTCCAGTGGGGTGTGAGAAGTGCTTTGCGTTCAACTCCATCTCTTCCGCGAACTTGGATCTCAAATGTTTTTTCCGATCCGTCAGGAGACTGCAGTTTTTCACTAAATGTGAACATGTTAGCTGGCTCACCATCAAGAGAGAGAATGATATCTCCCGAACTCAACCCAGCCTGACCTCCCGCAGAACCTTCCATGACTTTGGTCACCTCAATGGCATCTCGATACAGTTTAAACACATCCCCTTTCATCCATTCAGCAACCTCAGAAGGTACTTCTCGAATTCCTCTCCCCCTCCGCTCACGCACCCACTCTGGGCGAAGTAGATGTGATCCTTTTTCCATAAACTTAGGTTTTACAAACGATGTGTTAATCAATACCCCCAGCAAAGCAGGATTTCAATAAACATCCTACCAAATTAAAAAACCCTGAACGAGGAGTGAGCGATCATTATTTGAAGTAGATCGGGAGCTGACAACTCGATTTTGATTGCAAATTCCTGAAGGAACTTCTCTACTCAATCGGAAATCCTGCACTCTCCCACGCACTCATTCCGCCTTCTACATTATATGCATCAACAAACCCAGATTGATCAAGAAGTCCGCAGGCGGCTGAGCTTCTCCCTCCTGTTCGACATTGTACATAGATCTGTTTATAGGTACGCAGTGCATCTAGATAAAGCGAAATCTTATCGAGTGGTTTGTTCTGTGCTCCAGGAATATGGCTCTGAGAAAATTCTTCAGGCGTCCGAACGTCAATCAAAATAGCTGTTTTCATGTGTTCTGAATCAGACAGAATTGTTTGTAGTTCTTGTACGGTAATAGTTTTCATAATTCTTTCTTTTAGTGTAGCAAAATTTTACAACTGACCATACAGTTCTCAAAGAAAAGACGACCGAGCACGGTCGTTGCGAGAAGAGAATCAGTTCTGAACTGGAGGAGCGTACCGATCCAGTGTCGTATTGAGGAGAGCGAGAACATGACTCTCATCCTCGCAGGTCCCGACACGTTCTCCGTTGACTGTGATTAGTCCGTTTGCATGAACGAACAGACAGAAAACGACTTGGCCCTGAAGACCAGCTCCACGAAGAATTTTCACTCCGACACGACACGGTAGACGTCGAGTCCTGAACAGAGAGATTCCAGAATCCGGCATCCTCTCTCTGGCACGAGTACAAAATCCGGAAGTAGAAATCATGTAGATGAGATGACTCGTCACTCGAACACGCACCTCAGGATCTGGGTCAGCGAGATCAGCGAGTGTAGGAACAGCATCAGCCGAGGGCATCTTGACTCCTTGAATGTGGAACGGAAAGAACTCAGACAACATAGCGCATGAAGATCGATTCGTCAATGTAATTCCTTGACAAAACAAGGAAATTGAGCTAGTCTGTACGGTTCGCACCCTGCGATCTCACCCCCCCCAACAGGAGCTCTGCATGCCCTCCGAAGCATTCTTGCGTGGAATCCTCAAGCGCGCGCCAGGCATCGGCCTGTCCGCAACGCTCGTCTTCAAATCAAGCACAGAACCTCGCGATGCAATGGCTCGCCTTGAAAGTGCGCGCCGAAGCGGAGTACTCACGACGGACAAGAGCGACAACCTCCTGATTCTCGCAATCCACACCTCTGGTGAATGGGATGGCGGTCGCAACCGGCGGATCGGTGTCTTGCTCAGGCGGACCGAAGACATCGGTCAGTTCATGCATCTCGCGGAACAACTCGAGACTATCGAGCTCAAGCGCGAACACCCACTCAAGGTGTTGCAGACGGGTCGGCAGAGGAAGCGTGAAGAAGCGTTCAAGCAGATCCTCACTACATGGATCTCTCCCGAGATCCGTAGCGCCCTGTCTGAATGGGGCTTCGTCTCCTCGGCTCAAATGATCGAAGAGGAAGGTGGATTCCACATCCTCAAGATCATCTTCCAGGGTGAAACTGAAGTCATCGAGACGTATTATTTCGACGGATGGAGTGGGTGTATGGGGTTTGGTCAGAGCATCATCTGGCTTGTCCAACGCCTGGCCACCCCCGAAGAATTCGAACGTCGCGTCCTGCGCGATATTGAAGAATTTCTCGAAGAGTTGACCGCCTGAGCAACCCACAAAGATAGGCACGCTTGCCCCGACTCTCTCAGAGCCGGGGCTTTTCAATTACAAAAAACTCACCAAACGGTGAGTACATTTTTTTACAAAATATGTTGGACGCGTCCGACTTCTCCTGAATCGAGGCGTACTTTGATTCCTCTGGGGTGCACGGCACTACTTGTGAGGATGTCCTGCACAAATCCCTGTGTCAGCTTTCCTGTGCGTTGATCAGCTTTTAAAACGATCGCCACATACAGTCCAGGATGAATATTTTTTCTGTGTGTACCAGGCATAATAGAAGCATAGTAGCAAAGACTCACCGCAAAAAGAAACACCCCACCGAACAGCAGACCATCCGATGGGATGAATCTTGCTGTTAGGCGGGGTCGTAGTTCGTTTCAGGCGGCGCGCTTGTGACGCTCCGCCCAGATGTCACCCTGCTTGTGGCGGGGCTTGTTCTTGGCCCACTGGGGGGCCTTGACCTTCTTGCTCACCTTGGACCGAAGTCCACGGCGCGGGACGGGACTGAACCCGAAGTCCTCGGAACCGAAGTCCTCGATGAGGTCTTCGATATCGAGCTCCCCATCGATCTGACCCCGTCCTTCATAGGCTTGGTCAAAACGGTAATCGATGTAGTCCCAGAAGAGGTCATCCAAGCTGACCTCGTATTCTTCCAGATCCCGCTGATACTCCCTTTCGTAGTCCTCGGCTTCCCCAGGAGTCAGGCCGAGTTCCGTCACCTCGGGATTCTGCCCCAGATCTTCCTCGTCGTCCAGAACGTCATCCTCGTAGTACTTCTGGACCGCACGCTCTCGAGGACGGAAGGACATCATCTTGGGGAGCTGGGCACTCCCGGTCGGGTGACGCATGCCGTTCTCGTCAAGGACGAAGATCGTCTCCCCACACACCACGCTGTTGTGGATGTGCGGAGCGATCACGCGCCAAGCGGCGCGGTGACCGTGCAGGCGGGTGAGCTCCGCAAAGAGGCAATCCCAGTTACGACCGACCTGCGTGGCAAGCCAGCGGTTGATGGTCTCCACACAGGGACCGTGACCCACCTTGTCTTTGCGAGTGATCGGGCGGTACTTTGCCCGACCCTTGATGCGGACACCATCGTCCACATCTCCCCGCAGGAAGGTGTGGATGTACTGGCGCACGGCGGTTCGCTCGGCGCGACGGGCGCGCTTCACAAGCCGTCGGTGCTCGGCGATGGAACCGCCGTGAAGAAGGGAGGGAAACTGCTGACGAGAGCTCATTCGTACGCTCCTTATGTGCGTTGAATTGAGGTTCACTATCGTTTTTGTCGACAATCGACACAAAAAACTACCATAAACAGGTAGTTTTGTCAAACAATTACTATTCGGGTTTCAGATTCTAAATTTCTCACAAAAAGAAACACCCCACCGAACAGCAAGCCATCCGGTGGGATGAATCTTGCCGTTAGGCGGGGCCGTGTTGTTCAGACGGCGCGCTTGTGACGCTCCGCCCAGATCGTGCCTGCCTTGTGCGCAGGCTTGTGCTTTGCCCACTTGGGACCCTTGCGCTTTTTGGCAACCCGGGAGATCAGCGTGCTTCTGACACGCTCGAACCCGAAGTCCTCGGGTCCCAGACTCTCGAATTCGAGCTGAGCGTCGAGCTCCATGTCGAGCTGAACCTCCTCCCACTCCATCCTCGCCCTCTCCCATTCCGTGTTCCGATCATCACGACAGTCATCACACTGACAAGGAGACTCCTCATCGGTGTTGTAGTCGTCGTAGTCGTAGTCGTCGTAGTCGTAGTCGTCGTAGTCGACGGTCGAATTCACTTCGTCCTCGTCGATCTCGCTGTCGGAGTTGTCGTAGGGATCGTAGTCGTAGTAGGGGTCGTAGTCATCGGAGATGTCATCGCGGGGATCGTAGGAGGTACCCCGAAAGTTCATATCCTCCCACCAGGCGAGGTAGGCTGCCTGCTCCGCCTCGACTTCATCCCATTCATCCCACTCCGCACTCAAGGCCTGATAGACACGGTTCTCTTCTTCGACTTCCTGACGGAACCGAAGGAGCTCCCGCGAATCCCTCTCCACCTCTGCGAAGAGGTATTCGACGTACTCTTCCTTGGTCATGTCACGCTTGCAACAGTCACCAAAGACGACATCGACGGTGATGGATACGCTCTGCCAAGGAATCGTCGGATGACGAACCGAGGATTCCTGCGGACCAGCACTGTGCTGAAAAGCCCTCTGAACCCTTGCGTCCCACTGGGAACGATTGTGAGTCGAGCTCTTCCAACCGGAGTCCTGACCCCAACCTCGATTCAGGAACCGCCTGAACTTCCGGCTCTGGCGACGACTCCTGTTGATTCCGCGGAGACTATCCGCTCCGACGAGCTCCTCCATGTTGTTCATGGAGTAGTCCGCGATCAGGATCGCAGTTGCTTCCCTGATGCTCTCGACGACATGCTCGAACGAGATGCTGCGCGGGTACCATTCCGGGATGACTTTCCAGACAAACTCCTCCGCGTACTGGTGCATCCGCTTGAGCATGTTCAGGTCAGCATTCATGAGCTGAACGCTCGCCAACACCTCGTTGAAGAGCTTCGACTCGCAGTCGAAGTCGAAGTCGTCTGCCTGCATCGAATGGGGGGTTCCCATATACTCGCTCCTGGTTGGATGGTTGGCACAGAATTGTGCCTAATTGGATGTTCGCAGAAAAAACAAATCGTTCTTCTTTTTTCTGCGAACATCCAAAAACCAATAATAGCAGGAGGAATTTCTGAGAATCATCCTTCCTCACTCAAGAAAGAACAACAAAAACTACCATAAAATGGCAGTTTTGTCAACTAAACTTCATGGAATTCCTTTGGTTTTAGCCTAATTTCATCAAAAATCGATAAATCTCAACCATGGCGAATGTATCAAGCTTACAGTATTCAAGAAGATCACCAGCAATCTGATCTTTTTCTGTTTGTGGAGTACTCTTTGCGATCATCTTCTCCCATCGCTCAATCGCCTGATCCCCTTTTTGAATCCCAAGCGCTTTATAGGTGAGATGCGGAACGACAATAGGCAGAACCTTCTTGATACTTGCACTTCCTTTGAACTTCGCGTCTACATAGTAGTTTTGAGAAAACACTGTCATGAGATCAAACATATTGTCGTTGATCCGCTCAATAAAGTCGGCTTGATCCGGATGAAGCTCGGCGAGCTTCATGTTGCGTTGCTTCTCATAGGTACTGTACCAAGAGATCACCGTTGCATTTGGATTCAAGTCTTTGACCATGCGATCAAGGAGTGGACGCGTAAAATCTCCAACAGGATCGCGCACCAAAAACTCTTTATGTTCAAGTGTTCCATCTTCTTGCAGAGTGTGAAGTGAGTATTGAAATGGAACTTGCTCATACGCTCCAAACCCCTCAAAGCGCGGAATGGCACTTGAGTACCCTTCGTAGTCAAAAAACTGGAGCGGAAAAACCAGCTCGCTGAGCATTTCCTTAATGCCCTCATGATCAATAATCGGTGATCCTTTCATGTACGCCGTGTACTGTGCTTTTTTTGCGCCATTGAGTTTTTCTGGATTATCAATGTCTTCAAGCGCAAAGATACTTCGATCAATCCAATCGTAAAACAACGCCTTGCTTCCTCCAATCCGATTGATGTCATGCACAGAATATTCAGGCACTTGCGGATACGAGTACGCAAACGTGGTGCACTGCGCAGACCGTCCACGATAAAGACAGTCACACCCTTTTTTCTCAGGTCCAGCAAGATCAATTTTCATTGCCTCCATTTCTTCATGCACAGCAACTTCTGATGCCAACACTTCCTCGGTGAGATCCGCAGTGATAAACAGTGCTTGAAAATTAAGTGTTCCTTTTTGTCGATACTCGCTATTCAAGTGGATGACTCCGGCTTTGACGATTCTGAGCCCCGTGCTTTCGATGACTTGCTTCTGAAACGCAAGATCGTTCACATGATGATGCGGAACTTCACGCTTCACGTCATTCGTTGCTTTCACTTCATACAACTCCCACCCATGAAGCACTTCGTTCCATCGTAGAATATCCGCCTGTACAAAGAACTCGTTAAATGAAAATGCACCTTGAAACAAGGTACTCGGTTTAAGCGCAAGCACATTCTGCGTCTGGGGAACTGCTCGCATTCCCACAAGCTCAATGAGCACACCGTCTGGAAACAACTGCCGTGCCGCTTCATCTGCCAAGTTCCCTTCCTCGATAATCTTCTTTTCAAACTCTGAAAGCTCTTGCCCCTCAAACAGTTCTGGTTTGTGTTTTCTCAACCATAAATTCTTCCGACAAAAAGTGTATTCGAGATAATCCGTTTTTGTGATGTACATAGTGCCCGCATGATACCAAACATTTCTCTTTACCGTGACTACACGTAGAAACATCTGTCTTCACATGCTATTATCGCAACATATGACCATTCCTTCTCCTGCGAATATTGTCCGCTGGCTTACCATTACTACCTGCTGTACTCCGTTACTTTATACGACTGCCCTTCAAAACAATTTTCAGGCGCCAACGTTTTTGGCTTTTTGTGCACTAGTAGCTCTCACCCTCCCTTTCTATCTTGCTTGGGTTAGTCAAAACCGATCGCTTCTCCCGTTCAAAAATAATCCGATCTTCCTTGCCTTGATTCTTTACCTTGCTGTAAGGATCCTTAGCGCTCTATTCGGAGTAGATCCATGGAACAGTTTTTTTGGAAGTGAAACTCGAATTGGAGGTCTTATTCTTCAGCTCCATCTTTTCCTTTTTACACTCTATCTGTTTGCTCTGCTCAAATTTGATCAGAAGAAATTTTTCCAGTCTCTTTCCACACTTTTTGTTGGTCTGGCAAGTCTTGTCAGTCTTCACGGCATCCTCGAATACTTCGATATCCTTCCTGCGGTTGTTCAGGGTTTTGCAGATCGAAGTAGTAGTGTCTTTGGAAACCCTACATTCTTTGCGTCCTTTTTGGTCCTGCCATTTTTTCTTGCGCTGACACGTGCGTTCTCATCTTCAGTACTCAAAGAGAAGCGGCTCTTTCAAGGAACCGCGATTCTCATCCTTATCGGATGTCTCACCACAGGAACGCGTGGGGCCATTCTTGCCATGTTGATTGGAGGAATACTCGCGCTTATCCTCAAAGGAATCTTCGCAACAAAAAAGGAAGCACGAAAACACATTTTAGTAGGAAGTCTTCTGGTAGGTATTCTTTTCGTAGGATTGTTCGGGGTATTACGAAGTCAGGCACAAGCAGAAACAGAACTCTATCGATTTACCCATCTTTTTACAGACACAGGAACAGAACGCTTAGTCTATTGGAACATGGCTTTGGAGGGTTGGAAGGAACACCCATTGCTTGGAAATGGATATGAGAATTTCTATGAGACGAGTACTTCTCATTTTGATCCAGCAATCTATGCGTTCTCTGCGTTCTGGATTGATAAACCCCACAATGCATTTTTCGAAATGCTTTCCACGGGCGGACTGCTTTCTCTCTTTGGGTATCTGATCCTCATCGGTCTCATGCTCTTTGCCTTCTCAAAATCTTACATCCAAGACAAGCACTCCTCCACTCCATTTTTACTCATCGGTGCAATTGTCGCGTATCTCGCCCAAGCGTTTTTTCTCTTCGATGTTCTTGATTCCCAAATTCCTTTTTTCTTTCTTGTGGCTTACGCCGCAACACTCCTTGAACAAAACCCCACTCACCAAAATTCCTCTCCTTTCTCAAAACAATCAGGACCCCCACTCATCCTAGGAGGAGTCGCTACTCTTCTGTTGATCACGTTTCTCTATTTCCCCATGGCGTCTGATTTGGTTTATGCGTCAAGCTCAACAAACGCGGCAATCGATAAGAACTGGGAACAGGCGCTTGAAACATCAACAAAGATCGGTTCTTCCTGGTTTGTCTTCGATCAACATATTGCAGCACGTAATCGGTATGACTTATTACAACGCGCAATGGCAACAGGTGTTACAACGGGAAGTATTTATACGGAATTGTTTCGTCTCACCTATGAAGCACAAAAAGCAACGATTGCTTGGCATCCGAAACGTACAGAGTACATAAACGAACTCATCGGAACCCTGATTTTTGAAGCACGATTGACTGAAAAACCTGTCTCAGCAAGCGCACACGTTCTCGCCCAACAATCGATTCAACTTGCCCCAAAGCGCATAGAATCACTGTTTCTACTGAGTCAGGTCTACCAACAAAATAATGAATGGGAATCTGCTATTGAAACACTTGAACAAGCCACGCAGATCGCTCCCAAGAATATGCTTGCCTTGGGAACGCTTGGGATCCTCTATTTTGAAACAGGAGAAAGAGAGAAAGGAGCCGCGCTCATCCGATCTGCACTTGAACAAGATTTTCAATTCATCCCATCTTACCTGAATGTTGTAAGTCTCTTATCAAACTACTACGCAGAAATCGATGATTGGGATGCGAACATTTCCTTATTCACCCTTGCCATTGAATCGCTTCCATACAATTTTGATTTCTACACCACACTCGCCACGTCCTACCATCGGGCAGGTGATGACGTAGGTGCCCGTCGAGTTGCAGAAGAACTCCTCGCAATCGATCCTTCAACCGAGGAAGGAGTCCAAGCCTTCTTAGAAACCCTTGCTCCACAAAATGAATGAGAACTAAAAAATCCCCAATGGGGATTTTTTCATTAATCGACTTCCGCGTTCATTCACCACTTCAACACACTAGTTCCCTCGAACAAACTGGCCGATGAAGTAGGCAGATCCAATGACAAAGAGAACCCACCAGAGTTGCATAAACGGAAGGAGTGACTCGTAAAAATACAAACCAAGAATGATCCCAAACGGAATCAATGTCATTTTAATGAGAGCGATCTGCCACACAGTGAATGTCCGCTTTTGAAATATCTGCATAGAGTTGATTCATCATTTTGATTAAACGGTTATGTATGATCGCAATAGGAGAATCTTTCTATATCAATATCTTTCTGATCAGAAAAAAGAATACACGATCAGGAAGCAGACATCTCAACCAGAGAATGAGCTTTCCTGTGCTCCCAGCTGGATACCGCAATCGACTCCCTTGATCTACTGAAGCTCGAAAGATGACCTGTGCGATTTCCTCTGCTGTTGCCCCTTTTACCTCTTTTGTGGTTTTAGGAAGGACTCGACTCACGAGGGATTGATACGCGTCTATCTCAGTTGAGGATTCCATATCGATGGATGATCCATAGAACTCTGTCTTGACCGGACCTGGTTCCACCACTTTTACCCGAATTCCAAGTTCTGCTAATTCATACTGCAAAGACTCGCTAAATCCGTCCACTGCCCATTTGGTTGCATGATACTGCGAGTAAAGAGGAAATGCCATGCGCCCACCAATCGAAGAAATATTTACAATGACTCCCTGCGCACGCTCTCGCATGTTGGGGAGCACCGCACGGATCATAGACTGCAGTCCAAACACATTCACCTCAAACTGACGATGAACCTGATCAGGAGTCGTAGACTCAAACGGACCAACAAGCCCGTACCCTGCATTATTCACAAGGACATCAATTGACCCAAACTCTGCGTACACAGTTTCAATGGCGTCATTAATTGTTTCTTGCTTTGTCACGTCGCACGCAAGAATTCGAACTCCTGGAAGATGTTCAAGGTCTCCCGCCTTCCCAGTGTCGCGCATTGTTGCCACGGTGTTCCACCCACGACGCGCAAACAGCATCGCCGTCGCTTTTCCAATTCCACTTGAGGCGCCTGTGATAAATACTGTTTTTGTCGGATTCATATTCCCTTTTTCTGTTTAATCAATTCCTTCTTCTGTTCTCGTGAAAGCTTCTTGATCTGGGCTTCTTGAATGAGTGCCTCACTTTGTGTTGAAACCTTCTGTGTCCACACAACCTTCACCGGAATACGTCCTCGCGTATACTTCGCTCCTTTGCCCGCGTTATGCGCTCGCACCCGAGCATCGAGATCTGTGGTGATGCCCGTATAAAGTGTGTTGTCACGACACTTGAGAAGATAAATAAACCAGGCATTCATACCTCACTACTCTACCAAACTTCTCTCTATTGACCCAATAAAAAAACACCTGGCACGAGGATAGCAGGTGTGAGCTAAGGGGTGTTCTTCTTCTGAGAATGAACCAGAGAATAGGTAGCCAGTAGTGCAATCAATACCCCACTCCATTGCGTGTATGTCAATGTGTCGCCCAGCATGAGCCAGGAACTGACGATGACCGCGGGGGTTTCTGCCATGGCAATCGTGGTTGCGACTTCGGTTTCGAGTTCTTCTACGGCGATGATGTTGGCAAGGTAGTAGCAGAACCCACCGACAACACCAAAGCCCACAAGAGCCAGTGCATGCCAAAAAGTCCACACCACTGTGACAAACGGGATTTGACCAGTCGACACACTCGCCAAACACCCAATGAGCGTTGTCACAAGCGCGAGCCAGAAGGTCTTGTTGTAGGCGTCGATCCCTTTCTTTCCTGCCATGACTTCCATTCCAAAGCCCGCGAGAAGCATGGCGAGCATGCTGAGAGCAAACCCTTCAAGATCGAAGCTTGCCTGCCACGGATTCAGGGCGATCATCACTCCAACGAGTAGTCCTGTCATGGCGAAGTAGACACGTCTCTCCACGTTCTTGCCTCGCAGAAGTTTGGCGACAATATTGACGATGGGGGTGAGTGTGATCACGACAAGTGATGGACCAGGTCCCCATGCACGGATCGCATAGAAGAGACACAACGTCGCGAGCGAGAACAACGTGGAGAACTGTAAGATCCTCCATGAGGGTCGTGACACATGCGAGGATAGGAGGAGCGCAACCATGATTGAAGTCACTCCTCCACGCACGATCATGAGTTCCTCGACCTTCATGACCTCAAGAACATTCACAAACGGCAACGCGATGGCTGCCGTCACGGAAATCATGCAAGCAGCGATGATTCCCTTTCTCGACAGAACTTCCATCTGTCACCTCGGGTAGGAAGAAGCAATACGTTTACAAAATGTAAACGAGAGAAAAGGCTATCTCAAACAAGGACTCCTGTCAATCGATCATCTCTATTAAATAGGCATGTCCATTGACGATTCTGCCTCTTCATGTACGATGTCGATCAGGAGGAATCCATGGTGCTACCGCATTTTATCCAAGTGAACACCCCTGAGGAAATCCTCGCTGGGCGAACCCAATTTCCGGATGAGGACCTGATCTTGTCGCGTATTCCCTTAACCACCCTTCAACACCGCGGTCGCATTGTCGACACAGCAATCCTTGACTGGGACTTCACCTGCACGCGTGATGAGGCTCAGTGGCAAGCCGTCCAACGGGCATACCTGAACGGTTCTCTTGCGCAAGACGAAGATGACGACCGTGCGTTCTACTACGGTGGCCAACCCGTCTACCCTGCGTCCCCTCACTTCCAGAACGACTGGTGGTTCGAGGACGAGGGAACGCATGACCCTTCCAGCATTCAAGCTGCCTACGCGACGCGCACGATCATGCGCTGGGCGATGGCTGGCGTGACACGCGAAGATCTCCAGAGGGTGGGTGCGCAACAAATCCTGCGCGAAGGATTCAAGAACATCGCCGAGAACATTGAGAACCTGTTGATCGTCTCGCTCGGAATTGAAGAGTTAATCCAAGCCTCTCTCGCTCACCATGGAATCCATGCCAAGATTGCCGCCAATCGTCTCTTCTACCATGAAGATGGTGGCATCCGCTCGCACCACCCGCGCGTCATCTCAGGAGATGTCAAAGGGATGGTCGCACGACGTTTCCTCGAACGGTTCAATATCCCCGTCGATCATGTACTCTGCGTTGGGGACTCCATCGGCGACATCGAGATGATGCCAGAGGGCGCCCTCAACATTCTGCTCCTCCCTCGCACGGGAGTAGACAAGCAGATCGGCAAATGGCGCGACGGTCACCTTCCCGAGCTCTGGCAAAAAGTCCGCGCAGTGGTCGTTTCAGACACCTTCTTCCCTATCTATGAACTCATCCGTCGCTCCTGAAGCTTTCAATAGCTTCTTTTTTTATTCATCTAAAATCATTGACATTTTGACTCAGAACCAGTAAGTTCTAATCGCTCAAACTCAAATAGGAGAGCACATGACCCCTCATATCGAAGCCCAAGTGGGAGAGATCGCGGAACTCGTTCTCTTTCCCGGAGACCCTCTGCGCGCAAAGCGTATCGCGGAGGAGTTCCTGACAGAAGTGACCCCCTACAACAGCGTTCGAAACATGCTTGGATTCACGGGAATGGCGACACTTCCTGATGGTCGTCGGGTGCGAGTCTCCGCACAAGGTTCGGGGATGGGAATGCCCTCGCTGTCCATCTACGTCAATGAACTGTTTGACCACTACGGCGTCAAGACCATCATCCGCGTCGGAACCTGTGGATCTCTGCATGACACACTCCATTCAGGTGAACTCGTCATCGCCCAAGGCGCATGTTCCGACTCCAACCTGAACCGACGGCGGTACAAAGGACTCGACTTCGCCCCCCTTCCAGATCCAGATCTCTTTGTGTCCGCTGTGTTGGCTGCACGAGATAGCGGTTGGAAGCACAAAGTCGGCAATGTTCTGAGCGCCGACCTCTTCTACGCCGACCACGCGCCGGATGAATGGAAGATGTGGGCAGAGTCAGGAGTCCTCGCAGTGGACATGGAGACCGCTGAGCTCTACACAGTCGGCGCGCGAAAGGGTCGCAAAGTGCTCACCATCCTGACGGTCAGCGACGTGATCCCCACGCGTGAATCCATGACATCCATTCAGCGCGAAACCTGCTACGCACGCATGGTGACACTCGACCTGGAAGCAGGAT